>JAEEIG010000004.1 GCA_016281255.1 Bacteroidales bacterium | reverse complement strand
CTCGAGAATGACGAGGTCGGTCTCTTCAAGGTCGAGGTTGTCGAGTCCCTGGCGGGTCATCTCCGCATCGAGGTGGCACATGCCGCCAGTGTGCAGCTGGATGGACGACACGCCGGTGGCCTCCTTGATTTTCACCGCATCCACGTCGCTGTCGATGTCGGCTTCCATCACGGATATGCGGATTTTGTCTTTGATCCTGTTAATTAGCTGGATAAGAGTGGTGGTCTTGCCGCTTCCCGGGGAAGACATCAAGTTCAGGAGAAAAACCTTCTTCTCTTTCAGTTCCGCACGCAAGGCATCCGCGTCCTTGACATTGTCGGCAAAGACACTCTTCTTGATTTCGATAATCTTGACTTCGTCCATTTTACTATGCTTTTCGGTAGATTTTACGAGAAAAAACAGTGTGACATGCCTAAGCCGCCATCAATGTATATTTCGGTGGCAAAGTTACACATTTTTTCAAACCAAACTACATTCGCGGAAAAAAAATCATGGGCAGGATCCGCCTATCACCATATTCCATTCAGGAATATTGTGTATCTTTGCCGTCTAAATCCAACCCAATATGGCAGGCAAAGTAATTATCGTATCCGCCCCGTCGGGCGCTGGCAAAACCTCTATCGTCAAGCACGTTCTGCAATTCCTTCCCGAACTGCGGTTTTCCACTTCGGCAACCACGCGAAACATGCGCGAAGGCGAAATCAACGGGAAAGACTACCACTTTCTCTCTGTCGATGACTTCAAAAAAGGCATCGAACGCGACGATTTCCTCGAATGGGAGGAGGTATATGCGAACCAATTCTACGGGACGCTCAAAAGCGAGATTGACAAGATTTGGGACGAGGGCAAAACCGTTATTTTCGACGTCGATGTGAAAGGCGGGCTCAACATCAAGAACTATTTCGGCGACAACGCGTTAGCCATCTTCGTGGAGCCGCCCACCATCGGGGAACTGGAGAACCGCCTGCGCAAACGCGGCACCGAGACCGAAGAGTCGTTGCGGAAACGGGTGGAAAAAGCCGAGTACGAACTCTCCTTCGCCCCGAAATTCGACAAAATCATCCTCAACGACAACCTCGACATTGCCCGCGAAGAAATGCTGCATACCATTCGCGAATTCCTTGACAAAGAATGAATTGTAAACGAAAACATATCGCCATCATCGGAGCTGGGGCTTCGGGACTGTTCTTGGCAAAGAAACTTTCCGAATCGCCTGGCATGGAGGTCACGGTATTTGAGAAAAACCGCCAGACGGGCGCGAAAGTACGGGCTTCCGGCGGCGGCAAGGCCAACATCTTCAACCGGGATGTGCGCCCCGAACATTACAACCAACCCGCGTTTATCACACTGCTGCTACAACAATATTCTCCAAAACAGCTTGAGCATCAGTTCAATGACTGGGGCCTGGTTACGGTTTCCGACGAGGAAGGACGCGTCTATCCCGCCTCGCAGTTTTCCCAGACCGTGGTGGATGTGCTCACCGATTTCACCTATGACAATATTTATATAAGGACAGAGTACAACATTCAACATATTGAATATCGGCATGACAGATGGAAAATTGACGACTACCCCACCCTGTTCGACACCCTTGTGCTCGCATCCGGTTCCCCTGCCGGCATGATTCCCAAAAACCAACGCCTCTACAATGGTTATCTCCAGGATTTGACCTTGAAAACCAACAATTTGCAGCCCTCGTTGGCCGGCTTCCGTTTGGAAGATTACCCCAAGTCACTGTCGGGCTGTCGCACTAAGGCCATCGCCTCCCTCTACCAAGGCAACAAGCTGATTCACAAAGAGCCCGGCGAAATCACCTTCAAAGACGACGGTGTTTCGGGAATCGTCATCATGAACCTGTCGGCCTACTACCGCCGGCTGCCTTCCACGAAGAATTGCCGTTTGGAAATCAACCTCACCTACTGGAACGAAAACTTCGACACAGAGACTTATTTACGCAACAATCGCGACACCACGGGACTGTTACATCCGAAATTAGCCGCCTTTTACCAGCAAAAACCCTTTGACCTGCATCGCCTCGCTTTCCAGATCGAGGAAACCTACCCGTTAGAAGGGGCGCAGGTGTGCCACGGCGGCATCGACCTTTCGGAAATCGACAGCCACTTCGCAGCCCGCAAGTACCCCAACCTCTACATTCTGGGCGAAATGCTGGATGTGGATGGCGTGTGCGGCGGCTACAATCTGTTTTTCGCGTTCGCCTCGGCGGCAATAGCATCAAGCAAAATGATGTAGGGGCGAATGATTATTCGCCCCTACCACACAATAATTCTTGATTCTGAATTAATACCTCGGCTCCACCCCCATATTGAAGAATATGAACGAGAAAATGTCGGTCACCTCTTCAATGGTCTTGTCAAGGGGCTTGCCGCCGCCATGGCCCGCGTTGCTCTCGATACGGATAAGGTGCGGTTTGTCGCCGATGTCGCTGTTCTGCAAGGCTGCCGCATACTTGAACGAATGCGCGGGGACCACACGGTCGTCGTGATCCGCCGTCGTCACCAAGATGGCCGGATACTCCTTGCCGTTCTGGATGGAGTGCAACGGAGAGTACTTGTAGAGATACTCGAACATCTCCTTGCTCTCCTCGCTGGTGCCGTAATCCACTGCCCAATAGCGGCCGATGGTGAACTTGTGATAGCGCAGCATGTCCATGACACCCACCTGCGGGATGGCCACGGCGAAGAGGTCGGGACGCTGGTTCACGACCGCGCCGACCAGCAAACCGCCGTTGGAACCGCCCTGCAAGGCCAATCTCTCCTTGCAGGTATATTTCTGGGCGATGAGGTATTCCGCCGCCGCAATACAGTCGTCGAACACGTTCTGCTTCTTCATCTTCGTGCCCGCCTCATGCCACTCCTTGCCATATTCACCACCGCCGCGCAGGTTCACGACCGCCAACACACCACCCTGCTCCAGCCAAGCGACCCGCGTCGCGCTGAAGCTCGGAGTGAGCGAAATGTTGAAACCGCCGTATCCGTACAACAGCGTCGGGTTGTTGCCGTCCATCTTGATGCCCTTCTTGTAGGTGATAAACATCGGGACCTTCGTGCCGTCTTTCGAGGTGAAGAACTTCTGAACCGTCTCGTAGTCATCGGAATTGAACTTGATTTCGGACTTTTTGTAAAGAGTGGATTTATTGTTTGTGACATCGTAACGGTAAATGGCAGCCGGGGTAATATAGGAAGTTACCGTATAGAACGTTTCGGTGTCTTCAGCCTCGCCACCGAATCCGCCGATGGAGCCGATCATATCGTTGTCGAGGTTGGTGATGAATTTACCACTCTCGTCAAAAACCTTCACTAACGAGCGAGCATCCTTGGTGTAGTTGGCGATCAGTCGACCGCCAATGTGGCTCACACCCGTAAGGACTTCGCCTTTGGTGGCAGGGATGACATCCGTCCAGCCCATCGTTGTCAGACTGCCGACCGGGATACTGACGACCTTGTACTCCGGCGCATTGTGGTTGGTCATCACGAGAAAATGGCCGTCGATCTCGTCAATCACCGCATAATCGTCCGTAAAGTCTTTCACCGCCTTGACGAACTGCGCTTTAGGATCATCCAAATCTTTGTAACACAAGCTATTGCCAGATGTGGATTCGCTGCCGTAAATCACTAAATAACGTTTGTTGACCACTTCGGCATTGAAGCCGATGTTCGGATTGGAAGGGTCTTCGTATGCCAGCCGGTCGGCCTTTTGGTCGGTGCCGACTTTGTGATAGTAAAGTTTGCCGTTCTCGTTCACTCCGGACAGCTCGTTTTTCGGCTTCGGGTAGCGACTGTAGAAGAAGCCGTCGTCCTTCCAGGCAATTCCGGAGAACTTCACCCACACGAGGTGGTCGTCCAGCACCTTGCCCGTCTCAATGTCCTTGACGTAAATCTCCTGCCAGTCACTGCCGTTGCGCGAGATGGCATAGCCGAGATACTTGCCGTCGTCGGAAATGCCCAGCGTGGAGAGCGCCACGGTGCCGTCGTCGGAGAGTTTGTTGGGATCGAGGAGCTCGACAGCCTCACCGTCAAGTGAATTCTTGTAGTAGAGCACACTCTGGTTCTGCAATCCGTCGTTGCGGTAGAAGAAGTAGCGGTCGCCCTTTTTCCACGGCGCCCCCTCCTTCGGGTAATTCAGCAGCTCCTTAAGGTGCTGCCGCATCTTTTCACGGTAGGGAATCTGCGACAAGAATCGGTTCGTCACCTCGTTCTGCGCCTTCACCCAATTGGCGGTCTC
The DNA here is from genome assembly GCA_016281255.1 of Bacteroidales bacterium. Classification (GTDB taxonomy): domain Bacteria; phylum Bacteroidota; class Bacteroidia; order Bacteroidales; family WCHB1-69; genus F23-D06. The sequence continues at coordinate 17,480 of JAEEIG010000004.1, read as the reverse complement.
CTCGGAATAGTCGTCCTCCAACCAACGGTAAGGGTCGGGCACCGCCACGCCGAAATAGTGATCGACCGTGTCGCACTTCTTGGTCTCGGGATACTCCACCTTCGGGACATTGTTTTTCTTATGACATCCTGCAAGCATAATAATGGTGGTTAATGCTAAAATACTGATAATTAGTTTTTTCATAGATATGATTTTAATGATTTCAAAAGTGCAAAGATAGTTTTTTTTAGGCAAAAGGGAACAGGAAACAGGCAATAGTATTTTCCTTGAGCTCCCAAATATTTCCATTTATTTCCAAAAACTTTCAAAAACAAACTATTTTATTATGGCAACTTACCACACTGTTCTTTTTAAAATATTGAATAACAATGTTTTATATTCGTTATCAACATTATTTCGCAACAACCAAGTTTTCAACATCTTATCGTTGATGTTTATTTATGTTCATAACTTTTTTCCATTCTCTTCCATATTGATTACCAAGTATTTACAACTCTAATTAACTAACAATTGTTCAGAAACAATCGTCTTATGGAAATTGGTTTTGGAAAAATTATATTTTTGTCGTCTCAAAAAAATATTATTGAAAGGCATAGAATAGAATTATGGCAACGGAATACGGATACTGGGAGGTCTCCATAGAGAAGAGCGGACGGCTGAAGCTGCCCACCGCCCTTCTGCGTTCGTTGTCGGAGGAGGACCGCAAGAGATTCTATGTCACGCACGGTTTCGGTGAATATATCATGTTATGGTCGGAGAAAGCCTACCGCAAACAGATGGACTACATGAACTCCCTCGACCGGAACCTGACCCGCGTCAAACTTTACCGGAACGCCTTTTTGCGCAACACCGCCATGCTGGAGTGCGACGCCCAAGACCGCATCGTGATCCCGAAGCCGTTGATGGAGATGTATTCCATTGACAAAGAACTTGTCATGATATTAGACAACGGACAGATCGAGATGTGGAACAGCAAGAAGTATCACGAAAAGTTCGATATGACTCCCGAGGAGTTGGAAAAACTGAACGAGGAGATGCATCTCGGACACTATTTGCCGGAAAAGGAGGGGTCGAATGGAATATCATAACCCCGTACTCCGTCAACTCTCTGTCGATTATTTGGTCAGCGACCCTAACGGGGTTTATGTGGATGTCACCTACGGCGGTGGCGGACACTCCCGCACCATTATGGAGAAGCTGGAGCAGGGTCGGCTCATCGCCTTCGACCAAGACGCGGACGCGCAGTCGCAACTCATTGAGGACGAGCGTTTCACGTTCGTGGCTTCCAACTTCAAAAACCTCGGCCGCTTCCTGAAATACCACCAAGCCTACCCCGTCAACGGCATCTTGGCCGACCTCGGGGTCTCCTCCCACCAGTTCGACACCCCCGGACGCGGGTTCTCCTACCGCGAGGACGGTGCCTTGGACATGCGCATGAACACCCAGTCCGGGAAATCCGCGCAAGACGTTATCAACCAGTACGACGAAAAGGCCCTGAGCGACATCTTCTACCGCTACGGCGAACTCTCCGACGGCCGCGCCCTCGCCCGCCGCATCCTCAAAGCCCGCGAAGGACAACCTCTCCTCACCACCCAGCAGTTGGTGGAGGTGCTGCGCCCGGCACTGCCGCGCGGCAAAGAGAACAAATCACTCTCCAAAATCTTCCAGGCCATCCGCATCGAAGTCAACCAGGAGATGTCTGTCCTCGAAGAGTTCCTGACGCAAACCACCGATGCGCTGAAGATCGGCGGCCGCTTGGTCGTCATCTCCTACCACTCCCTGGAAGACCGGCTGGTGAAGAACTTCATGCGTTCCGGACGGCTGGACGGCGAAATCGAAAAGGACTTCTACGGCAATCCGCTGACTCCCTTCAAACTGATCACCCGCAAGGCCGTGCAACCCGGGGAGGAAGAAATCAACGACAACCCCCGCGCCCGCAGCGCCAAACTGCGCGTCGCTGAAAAAACAGAACCCGTCAATCATGGAAACCACATCTAAAGCCAACGACCGCAACAAGCCCGAAAAGACCAAATTCGGCCAGTTCTTCTCCAATATCTTCGGCGGCGAAATATTGGTGAACAAGAAGATGCGCCCTTGGTATTTCTACTTTTTCTTCGTGCTTGTCCTCGTCACCGCACTGGTTATCAGCGAACAACGAATCAACGCCAAAGGGAAAAAAATCATCGAACTGGAGAACACCTACAAGGAGGAAATCAGCAAGCTGAAAGCCAACAACCAATTCATCCCCTATGAAAAGAACAAGATTCTCATCCAGAAGATGCAGGAAAAAGGGTTCATCACGGACGAAAAACAGAGTTTCACGGTAAAAGAGACCCCAAAACCGGTTCAAAAACGCCGTTGGTTCAACAGAAAGGAGCGTAAACATGAGAACAAATAACAAGCAAAACGCCTCTCCGTCCACGCTCCGCCGCATGACGGTCGTTTACCTGCTGGTGATGCTGGTCGGCATCGCCTGCCTCGTCAAGATACTGTACCTCTCCATCGTGGAGCGTGCCCTGGCATCCGGGACTTCCGACAAATGCGTCGACACCACCCTGCCCGATTGGCAGGACAAAGAATCCGACGACACATACTGCTACGTGCGCGAGAACAGCCTGCGCCCGGTGCGCGGCGAAATCTATGACGACCACGGCCGGGTTCTCGTGGCCAACTTCACCGTTTTCGAGGTCGCCTTCGACGGCAAAGGCTTCGCCAAAGAGTATGCCGACACCCTTAAGAAGAACCCGAAAGCGTATGACGAGATTTTCAAACGGCTCTCCGACGACTTCTACAGCCAGTTCAAAGACCGCTTCCCGAAATACAATTCCGATTATTACTACCGCTTTTTCACCGAAAACATCAGAAAAAAACACTATGCCACCCTGTTTTTCGTGAAGGACTGGGACGAAAAGTCATGGGTGATGGGCGTCGATACGGCATTCATCAAGAACAGACCTTATTTATATAAGAACGTGACAAGCGAGAAGTCTGGCGACTCCATCCGCAGGAAAATCCTGCACACCCACTTCAACTTCGTGCCCGCCAACGTGCGTATCAACCCCTATGGGGAGATGGCCAAACGGACGCTCGGCATCGAGACCCCGGACCGGAAATATGGTCTGGAACACGAAATGAACGCCATCCTGGCCGGCATCGAAGGCAGTAAGAAATACCTCGAGCTGAACCATGCCAAGGTTCCGCTCAGAGAACGACTCGACCCGGAAGACGGCTATAACATCCACACAACCATCAAATTGGAAATCCAACATGCTGTCCACAACGAGCTGTCGCGCAAACTGACGGAGCTGAACGCCGAATGGGGCTGCGCCATCGTGATGGAGACCAAAACCGGCGAAATCAAGGCCATCTCCAACCTGCGCCGCGCCGCCAGCGACGGTTCCTACTACACCGAAAGCATGGAGTACGCCCTCAACGCCAAAGTGGAACCCGGCTCCACCTTCAAAATCGCCTCCCTGCTGGCGTTTCTGGAAAAGACCCCCCACGACACCTCCGCCATGTACCCGATGTTCAACCACACGTTCGAATTCCCGACCAAATCCGGCGGGATGAGACGCTATACCAAGAGCGACTCCAAAGTGCATGGGGAGACCCTGGGAACCCCCGACGAAATCATCCAGCGCTCCTCCAATATCGGTATCGCCTCGATGATCTTCCATGCCTACGGGATCAAGCACTTCCACGACTACTACAACCAGCTGAAGAAGATGGGCATGTTCGACACCATCCACACGCAAATCGGCGACATCCTTCCCGCATCCATCAAAGACGGCACCCGCGACTTCAACACCTACTACGCCACCTGCTTCGGCGCCGGCTTCACCATCCCGATCCTGCGCACCCTCACCTACTACAACGCCATCGCCAACGGCGGGAGAATGATGGCTCCCCTCTTCGTGCGATATGTCACCGACACCTACGACACCGTTCAGCGATTCGAACCTCAGGTGCTGAAAGAGCAGTTCGTCTCCGACTCCACCATTGAGAGAGCCAAGAAGTACCTGGAACGCGTGGTATGGGGACCTTACGGTACAGCTCGCCGGTTCCGCGACGAAAACTGCATGTTCGCCGGCAAAACGGGCACCCGCGACATCTGGGACGAGCAAGCGCGCGCCTATCGCACCGACATCAACGCGGTCTCCTTCTGCGGCTATTTCCCGATGGACAAACCGCAATACACGATGATCATCTACATCTACGGCGTGCCTTACCACAGCGATGTGGCCGCCGACGCCTTCGCGAAGATCGCCCGCAGCATCATGAACAGCGCCAACTACAGTGCCACGAGAAGCGCCGCCGACTTCCCCTTCACGCCGTTGGGACGCACCGCACCCATCCGGACGAAATACTTCAACACGTTGATGAACGGACTGGGCTACGACACCGTGACTTACGAAACCATAGTCCCTTACATGCGGGTGGACAACACCGACACCAACCGTCACGTGAACGCCATCGCGCTACCGCTGAACACTTTCCAAAAGATGCCGGATGTTCGCGGAATGCTTGCCTCGGATGCCGTCACCGAACTCATCCGCGCCGGCTACAATCCCCGCATCATCGGCAAAGGCCGTGTCAAAGCCCAAGTCCTCGACAATGCCTCAGGAATCGTGAAATTATACCTCGACCAATAACTCCGGGCGTATGCGATTCGCCCATTCAAAACCGTAAACCTTTAACCCTTAACCTTCCAAAAGACAATGAAACCGTTAGATATACTACTCAAAGCCCTGCGTTCCCGTGAGGTGACAGGAAGTCCCGAGATCAACATCTCGGAGATTCTGTTCGACTCGCGAGCCGTCTCCGCACAACCGGAGGGGCAAACGCAACTCTATGTGGCTCAGCGCGGCACACAGACCGACGGGCACAAATACATCCCCTCCGCCATCGCGCAGGGATGCCGTGCCGTCGTTTGCGAAGAACTGCCGGAGAACCTTGACGAGAAGGTCTGCTACATCAAGGTGGGAGACAGCTCAGTGGCTTTGGGAATGCTCGCCGACGCCTTCTACGACCATCCCAGCCGCAAACTCAAACTGGTGGGCATCACCGGCACCAACGGCAAAACCACCACGGTGACGCTGCTGCAGCGCCTCTTCATGTCAGCAGGCCACCACGCCGGACTGATCTCCACTATCGTCAACAAGATCGACAACGAAGAGATCCCCACTTGCCACACCACTCCCGACGCCGTGGAACTCAACCGATTGCTCTCCCAAATGGTGGAAAAAGGCTGTCAATACTGCTTTATGGAGGTGAGTTCGCATGCACTCTGTCAGCATCGGGTGACAGGACTGCGGTTCGCGGGTGCCCTCTTCAGCAATATCACCCACGACCATCTTGACTTCCATAAAACCTTCGCCAACTACATCGCCGCGAAAAAGTCCTTCTTCGACAAGCTGCCCAAGTCTGCTTTCGCACTCACCAACATCGACGACAAAAACGGTCGCGTAATGGTGCAAAACTCCAAAGCCGACATCCACACCTACAGTCTGCGCACCGCCGCCGACTTCAAAGGCATGGTGATGGAGAACGCCTTCACGGGGCTGCACATGCGCATCAACAACCGGGAGGTCTATTTCAAATTATGCGGCAAGTTCAACGCTTATAACCTGTTAGCCATCTACGGCGCGGCTGTCCTGCTTGGCATGGACCAGGAGGAGGTACTCACCCACATGAGTCTGCTGGACAGCGCCGCAGGACGGTTCCAGATGCTGCACAATCAGGACGGCGGCACGGCGATTGTCGATTACGCGCACACGCCCGACGCCTTGGAGAATGTCTTGAAAACCATCCGCGACATTGTCGGCAAAGAGGCCGAAGTAATCACCGTGGTGGGTTGCGGCGGTGACCGTGACGCGCTGAAACGCCCTGAAATGGCCGCCATTGCGTGCAAATACAGTTCCAAAGTGCTGCTCACTTCCGACAATCCGCGCACAGAAGACCCGCAAGCCATCCTGAACGACATGCTGGCCGGTGTACCCTCCAACAAAAGCCGTCAGGTGCTGGTCATTGAGAACCGCCACGAAGCCATCAAGACCGCCTGCATGATGCTGCAAAGCCAAGGAGTGCTGTTGGTGGCCGGCAAAGGGCACGAAACCTATCAGGAAATCAACCATGTCCGCCATCATTTCGATGACACGGAAGAGATCAAGAAATGTTTTAACATTCAATAATCATGTAAGTTATGCTATACTATCTCTTTTCTTGGCTACATCAGCAACGGTACCCCGGAACAGGTGTGTTCCAATATATCTCCTTCCGTTCCGCGGCCGCCTTTGTGCTCGCGCTCTTCATCGCCATTTTCGTGGGCAAATACTTCATCGGCTTCCTGAAAAGAAAGCAGATTGGAGAGAGTGTGAGAGAGCTGGGATTGGCAGGGCAGAGCGAGAAAGCCGGCACCCCGACCATGGGCGGCATCATCATCATTGCCGCCATCCTGATTCCAGTGCTGCTGCTGTGCGAACTGACCAACATCTACATCATCCTGATGATTTTCACGACGATTTGGCTGGGCCTTCTCGGCTTCTCCGACGACTATATCAAGGTTTTCAAGAAAAACAAGGAGGGACTCTCCCCACGCAAGAAGCTGATCGGCCAGATTCTGCTCGGTCTCGTGGTCGGCTCCGTCATGTACTTCCACCCCGACGCAGTCATCTGCGAGAAAACCTCTCCGAAACAACAAGTGACAGAAGCTTCCGCCAACGACTTGTTACAAATCGAGAATCAGGAAAACGCGCACTCGCCGAGACTTTTCGACGAGCCGCACCACTCCTCCAAGACCACCATCCCGTTCTTCAAAAATCACGAACTCGATTACGCCGGACTGACCCGATGGTTGGGCGACGAGACGGGCAAATGGTCCTTCCTGTTCTTTATCCCGATCATTGTCTTCATCATCGCGGCGGTCTCCAATGGAGCCAACCTCACCGACGGATTGGACGGACTGGCGACAGGCACCACAGCCTCGGTGGCCGTCGGCATAGCGCTGCTGGCCTACGTGTCGGGCAACGTCATCTTCGCCTCCTATCTGAACATCATGTACATACCCAACATCGGGGAGTTGGTGATTTTCATCTCCGCCGTCATCGGGGCGTGCATTGGCTTCTACTGGTGGAACTGCTACCCCGCACAGGTCTTCATGGGCGACACCGGCAGCCTCACCCTCGGCGGCATCGTGGCAGTCTCCTGCATCATCATCCGCAAAGAGCTGCTCATCCCCATCCTCTGCGGCATCTACTTGGCTCAGTCCGTGTCGGTTATCATGCAAGTATCCTATTTCAAGTACACCAAGAAAAAATACGGTGAGGGACGCCGTATCTTCCTGATGGCACCGCTTCACCACCATTTCCAGAAAAAAGGGCTCCACGAATCGAAAATCGTGCAACGCTTCATCGTCGTCAGCATGATGCTCGCCGTCCTGACCCTCGTCACCTTGAAGATACGATAACCTTATAAACCCGTAAACGTGTAAGCACGTAAGCATCTAAAAACTAAACCACAAACCTTAAACCATAAACCTTAAACCATAAACCATTATGCCTACAAAAAAGACCAACAGCTTCCGCTTATTCGAGCAAGCAAAAGAGACCTACAATCCTCGGGTAGGAACACTATCCGAACAATTGATCAAACTTCGCCAGAAGAACATCGCAGAGTCGCTCTCCGACTTCGAAGGCAGCGCCCACAAACTGGAGCATGTGAAGAGCTTCACCGGGGTGGAATTCATCGATGACGCACGTTCCACCACCGCCAATGCCGTCTGGTATTCGCTGCAATCCATGACCAAGCCCACCGTCTGGATCACCAACATCGACGATCCCGGGATTCTCAACGAGGACATCCTGAACGAGGTCCGGAAGAAGGTCAAAGAGGTGGTGTTGCAAGGCGTTTACAATATCGATGTCTATCAGAAGATCGCCGAACTCGGAATCCCGGTGATGATGACCATGAGCATGGACGATGCCGTGAACCACGCCTTCTACGCTTGCCAGAAGGGCGACACCGTGCTCTACGCGCCCGGCATCCACGGCAACAGTCAAGTCACCTATCGTGAGCGCGGCGACCGTTTCAAAGCCTCCGTGGCACAACTCTAAAGCAGCCGCATCATGGAGACAGACACCGCGAAACCGAGACTCCCGCTCCTGCAGCGCATCCACTGGAAAGCCGACAAGGTCATCCTGATCCTGGTGGTCTTCCTGACGGCCATATCCGTCGTCATGGTTTACAGCATGCGAGGTCAGGTGGTGCTCAACCATCTGAAACACCTGCTGTTCGGCTATGCCGGCATGTTCCTGGTGTACCATATCGACTACCGGAAGGCGGGGGCTTTCGCGCCCTTCCTGCTCGGGGTGGCCATCCTCTTGCTGGTGCTGACCATGCTCTCGCAAGCTGTGCGCGGCGTCACCATCTTCGGTCGCGATGTTCAGACTTTCTACATCATCGGCTTCCTGATCATCTTCTACATCTCCAACTACATTGCGCGGCAGCTGCACAATCACGGGGAAATATCCCAGCCGAATGTCCGTTACCTTTTTGTACTGCTGACCCTGTTCTGCGGTGGTATCGCCACCATGAACATGTCCACGGCCATCATCCTCTTCATCACAGGTCTGGTTCTGTTTTTTGTAGGCGGATTCAGAATGAAAGACATTGCGGGGTTGGTGGGCATCGTGTCGGCCGTGCTGATCGTGGCCATGATCGTGGCCGTCAACCTCAGCGACGACAAGAAGGCGAATTTCGGACGTATGGCGACCTTCATCAATCGTCTGGAATACTACATCACCAAGGACAACACCAACGGTTACGGCGACCAGATGATCCTGGCGCGGGCGGCTATTGCGCGTTCGGGCTTCAATCCCGCCGGTCCGGGCAAAGGGGTCATCAAGAACCGGCTGCCTGAGAAGGAGACCGACTATGCCTTCGCCTCCCTCTTTGAGGAGACGGGCATCGTGGTGGGGCTGGCGATCCTTTTCGCATACCTCATCATCTTCTACCGGGCGCGGAAAATCGCCAAAGAGGCCACCGGCACCTTCGGCAGACTGCTGGCCTTCGGTATCGGGTTCTGGTTCACCTGCCAGGCGCTGGTCCACATCGGCGTCAACTGCGAACTGCTGCCCACCACCGGACAAACGCTACCGTTCATCAGCAGCGGCGGCGCCTCCCTCTTCGTCTCCGGCTGCGCCATCGGCATGCTGCTCAACATCGGCAAAGTCTCCAACGAGGAAAGCCAAAAGGAGAACCCCATGTCATACTTCGGACGTTAATATTAATAACATAATTCATTAATCAGCCCCGTAGGGGCAAGAACATAAGCAGGGGCGCAAACCCCTGTAAAGAATCATGATCCAGATCAACAAACTCTCAGTAAACTTCACCGGGGACTTCCTCTTCAAGGACGTCTCGTTCGTGGCAGGCGACCGCGACCGCATCGGTCTGGTGGGGCACAACGGCGCGGGGAAATCCACGTTGCTCAAAATCATCCACCGCGACCTCGAACCGGCTTCCGGCACCATGGTCATCACCTCAGGTCACCGCGTGGGCTACCTGCCCCAGGAACTGGTCGGCAACTCCCCGCTCTCCGTATGGGAAGAGGCCATCTCCGCCTTCTCGGAAATCAAGGTCATGGAACGCAAGATGGAGCAAATCTCCACCGAACTGGCCGAACGCACCGACTACGAATCCGGGGAATATGCCAAACTGACCCAACAGCTCTCCGACCTCAACGACCGATATAACCACCTGGGCGGCAACACGATGGACGCCGAAACCGAAAAAGTGCTCCTCGGCATGGGATTCCTCCGCGAAGAGTTCCATCGGCCCATGTCCTCCTTCAGCAACGGCTGGCAGATGCGCGTCTGCCTCGCCAAAATCCTGCTGCAAAAACCCGAAATCATCCTCCTCGACGAGCCCACCAACCACCTCGACATCGAATCCATCCAGTGGCTGGAGGAGTACTTGGCCAACTACGACGGTTGCGTCATCCTCGTATCCCACGACCGCGCTTTCCTCGACCGCGTCACCAACCGCACCGTCGAAATCACGCTGGGAAGCATTCAAGACTACAAATGCAGCTACTCCCAATATGTAGAGCAACGCCTGGAACGGATTGAAAGCCAGCAATCCGCATACGAAAACCAACAACAACAGATCGCCCAGATTGAGCGGTTCATCGAACGGTTCCGCTACAAGGCCACCAAAGCGCGGCAGGTACAGAGCCGCATCAAGATGCTGGAGAAAATGGAGCGCGTGGAGGTCGATGAATACGACAAGAGCTCCATTTCATTCAAATTTCCGCCCGCACCGCACTCCGGACTGGTCGTGGTGGAGAGCAAAAACCTCAACTTAGGGTACGACACCAAACCGGGCGTGCTCACCGGGGTCGATTTCCGCTTGGAACGTGGCGAACGCGTGGCGTTCGTGGGGCGCAACGGCGAGGGCAAATCCACCATGGTGAAGGCCATCGTGGGGTCGCTACCCCCGGAAAGCGGCGAATTACAGCTCGGCTACCAAGTGGTCGTGGGGTACTACGCCCAAAACCAAGCGCAGCTGCTCAACCCCGAAAAGACCGTCTTCGAAACCATCGACGACGTGGCAGTGGGCGACATACGCCCAAAAATCCGAACCATCCTCGGCAGCTTCCTTTTCGATACGGAAGACTCTGAAAAAAAGGTGAAAGTGCTCTCCGGCGGCGAGAAAGCCCGTCTTGCTCTGGCCAAACTGCTGCTCTCCCCTTTCAACTTGCTCATCCTCGACGAGCCCACCAACCACCTCGACATGCCCTCCAAGGACGTGCTCAAAAACGCCCTGCTCCAATACGAAGGCAGCCTCATCCTCGTATCCCACGACCGCGACTTCCTTCAAGGACTCACCTCCAAGGTCTATGAGTTCAAGAAACACCAAATGCACGCCTTCACCGGCGACGTCTATGACTTCCTGGCGCAACGCAAAATGGACACCTTGAGCGAGTTACAAAGCCGAAACAGCGCCGCAACCACCTCCTCCGGCGAGAAAATCTCCTCCAACAAAGAGCTTTGGGAACAGAAAAAACAGCGCGAAGCCGACGACCGCAAGAAGAAAAACCGTCTGCGCAAACTGGAAGACGAACTGGAAAAACTGCAAGCGCAACTATCTGATACAGAGGCTCGTTTGGCCGATCCCGAGCACAACGCCGATGCCATCGCCTCCGGTGAATTGTACCACTCTTACGAATCCTTGAAACAACAAATCGGGGAAAAAGAGATGGAATGGCTGGAACTGAGCGAATAAAAGAATTATTTTGTATCTTTGCGGCGATAAAAAACCGCAAGGATGAAAGCCTCAAGCATAAAAAAAGAATTTGCACGGAAAGAACTTTTGAAAATTCTCGTCGCTATCTCCGTGCTGATGCTGGGCTGCGCCATCTACTATTTCTACATCAGAAAAGATGCTTTGAGGTCGGCGGAAAGAAGAGCCGAATTCACTTTGAAAAATACCGAAAGGATAATCCTCGTCCACTTGGGAAGGATCGAAACCACCGTCAACGCCATTCAACCCATGGTGGAATATGCGCTCGACGATCCTGACGCAATGTTCGACATCGCCCGCAACACCGTGAAATCCGACCCCCACATCATGGGGGCAGGCGTTGCCTTCAAAGCGTATTATTTCCCGGAAAAAGGGTATTGGTATGAAACTTACGCCGGTCGCCAGAAAAATTGCGACACTTTGATATCCAAACAGTTAGGAAGCAAAGAACACAATTACTTCCAAATGGATTGGTTCCAAAAAGGCATGGCCTCCTCAAAAGGATTCTGGAGCGACCCCTATTACGACAATGCCGGCGGGAAAGCCCGATTGATCTCCTACTGCCTGCCTGTCAGGGACAGCACCACTAATGTAGTGGGCGTGATCTGCACGGATGTCACGCTCGACACACTCGCCAGCATCATCAAAAACATCAAAATCTACCCCAATAGTTACTGCACACTGACCACCCTCGACGGCAAGTTGCTGGTGGGTCCCCCGGCTTCAGCCAAACACAAGGGAAAATTTCACATTTATCCCAAAGTCATTAAAAGCAAAAATCTGATTGTGACACTCACGATTTCCGACGCTGACATGTACAAGCGCCTGCGCAAATCCACCCTCTTCTTTTCCCTCATGGCCATTACCGGCATCCTCTCCATTGTCTTTATCTCCTACCGGTCCATGCAGAACCTGTGGAAGCTGAACGAAGTGCGCATGAAGGAACAACACATCGAAGACGAACTCGCCATCGCCCGCAACATCCAGCAATCGCTGCTCCCGTCCGGACAAACCATCAAAAGCATCAAAACATTAGACATCAAAGGGTTACAAATACCCGCCAAGTACGTGGGTGGCGATCTGTTCGACTATTACGTGCGCGACAACAAACTCCTGTTCTGCATCGGGGATGTCTCCGGCAAAGGAGTGCCCGCCGCTCTTTTGATGGCCATTTCGCACAGCCTGTTCCGCACGATATCCGCTCATGACGAGCGTCCCGACATCATCATGGAGGCCCTCAACAACGCCATCAGCGAAAACAACCCCGACATCATGTTCATCACGATGTTTCTGGGGGTCATGGACTTCACAACGGGAGCCATCCGCTATTGCAACGCCGGGCATAACCCGCCCATCTTGATCCAGAACGGCCAGGCAAAATATCTGGACACCGACCCCTCCCTCCTCTTGGGGGTGGAACTCTCCGCAAAATACACCGCCCATGAGCTGACCTTGGAACCCGGCGACACCCTGTTCCTATACACCGACGGTCTGACCGAAGCTGAAAACGCCAGGAAAGAAGTCTTCGGGGACGATCAAGCACTGGAAACCGCCACCCGCTTCAGTTCACAGACGGCCGAACAGCAAATAGAACAAATGCACCAGGCGGTGCATGTATTCGTCGATCATGCCGAACAAAGCGACGACCTCACCATGCTCGCCATCCGCTATGTTCGTGGCGACAACACACTAGTTATGGAAAACCGCATCCAAGAGCTCGACAAGTTAGAGCCTTTTTTGAACCATTTCTTCAAACAGGAAAGCCTAGATATGACGCTGCTGCCGCAACTCGACCTCGCTCTGGAAGAGGCGGCCACCAATGTCATCATGTACGCCTACCCTGAAGGCGAAAAGGGCAAGGCCGAACTCAAAATGGAACTCAAAGACGGACAAATCCTCTCCATCCTCAGCGACTCCGGCACGCCGTTCGATCCGCTGCAATGCCCCGATGTCAATCTCAACGTTTCGTTGGAAGAGCGCAAAATCGGCGGCCTCGGCATCCATCTCATCAAAAAAATCATGAACGAGGTCCATTACGAATATACGGACGGCAAAAATGTATTAACGATGACCTATAAATTGTAACTTTTGAATAAAATCCTAACAATATGAACATTACAATTACAGAAGAAGGCAAACAATTCATTGCCACTTTTGACGGACGGTTAGACACTGTGGCCGCACAACAGATTGAAGAGACCATCACCCCGCTGCTCGAACATGCGGACAAGACCATCATCCTCGATTGTGGGAAGATGCCGTTTATCAGCAGTTCTGGTCTTCGCATCTTCTTGAAAATCAGAAAAGAAGTGGCAGCCAAGGGCGGCCAGATGTTCCTGCGCAACATCAACCCAGACGTGATGCAGGTCTTCAAGATGACAAAATTAGATGGTGTCTTCGAAATCCAGTAACCATGCACAAGTTTCATGTTAAAGCTGCACGGTGGTTATTCCTGTTAGCCACCGTGTGTGCGTATTCCGGATTATTTGCACAGGTGGCGGACAACGAATTCACGATTGACGCCAAGTTAAACACCCGAGGAGAGGTTCGTGTAGGCGGATACGACGAAGTGGATGGCGAAGAACAGGAAGGAAGAGCCCATTTTATCATGGGACAATACCGGATCAACATCGGGTACAAACGGTCCGACTGGCTGGAGATTCGACTCTCTCCGCAGTTCTCCGGCGTCTGGGGACAGGCGGGCGGCACCTTGAGTCTCTCCGAGGGCTGGCTCACCATGAAACACAACAAGACCGGCCTGTTCACTAAAATCGGCCGCCAAACCCTCGAATACGACGACGAGCGTATCTTGGGTTACGATGACTGGACCATGACCGCGCCCACCCACGACGCCATCAAACTAGGTTTCGAGGGTTACGGTCACAAAGTGCACCTGATCCTCGCCTACAACCAAAATGCAGAAAACATTTCCTCCGGTATCACCTACTATTCCGATGGAATACAGCCCTACAAGACCATGCAGACCCTTTGGTACCACTACAACACTCCGAAAAACTTCTTCGGCATCTCCTTGCTCGGCATGAATATCGGAGTGCAAAGCAAGAAATATAATGAGCCTAACAAAACTTTCTTCCAACAAATTTTCGGCACATACCTGAACTTGAACCCCAGCATTGTCAATGTGGAAGGCTCCTTCTACTACCAAATGGGCAGAGAGGAACACGGAATCAAGCTGAACGCCTTCATGGGTAGCGCTAAGGCCACCGTCACCCCCAATGACATCTACAACCTTTACACTGGTTATGATTACCTGAGCGGTGACAATTACCCCGTCACGACAAATGGCAATTTGGGCCTTATTTTCCATAAAGAGGCACGGGCATTCACCCCCTTGTTCGGTTCTCACCACGATTTTTACGGTGCCATGGAATTTTTCTATTTTGACAACTATGCGCACAACTTCTCCCCCGGTTTGCAAAACCTCTATGTCGGTGGCAACGTCAGCCCCGTCCCGGGATTGACCATCAACGCCGCCTACCACTTCTACGCCATCGCTGCCGACCTTCAATACGCTCAAAAAGAATTGAACAAAGCATTGGGCCATGATGTTGACCTCGGCGTGTCCTACTCTTTCGCGAATTTTGTCAAACTGTCGGCAGGCTACTCCTACATGCGCGGCACCGAGACGATGGAAATCCTCCAAAACACCACCGACAAGCGCCGTCTGCATTGGGGCTGGTTGATGCTGACCGTCACCCCGACCTTCTTCACCACCTCGTGGAACGACAAGAAGAAGGCTTAGAAACCTACACGCTTACAGGTCTAAGTCCAAATCACTAATCACTAATCACTAATCACTAATCACAAAGCCAATATGAAAAAAACCGCTCCTTTGTCCCAATCGCAATCAGGTATTTATGCCGAATGCGTACAACATGAGAACGAGGTTTTCTACAACCTCCCTTTTCTTTTTGTTTTCGACGGCAGTATTGATGCCGACCGTTTGTGCCGCGCCATAGAGGCGACGATACAGGCCCATCCCGTCTTTTTCACACGCATTGAACTGAGTGACGAGGGAGAGCCTCTGCAGACCATTGACACGGACGAGGTTTCAAGTTTCAGGTTTCAGGTTTCAAATTTCACGGATCTGGAGGCTGAGAAGAAAAAATTCATCGAACCTTTCCAACTGCATGGCGGCAGACTGTTTCATACCAAAGTGATGCGTGACGCGGAGCATGTCTATTGGCTCTTCGACACGCACCATATCATTTTCGATGGCACCTCGCTTAATACTATCATTCGTGATGTGGAGACGGCCTACAACGGCGGCGCGCTTGCTCCCGAAGAGATGTCGATGCAGGAATTCGCCCTTGCCGAAGCCGAGATGCGCAAAACGACTGCTTTCGAGGAAGGAAAACAGTGGTATGCCCAAAACTTCGACTGTGGCGACACGTTCACCCAGCTTATACCCGACCTCGAAGGTACGGAACGCTCTGAGGCCAATAGGGTTCGTGTGCTCAACATTGACAAGGGAAAGGTAGAGGAGTTCTGCAAGGCCAACGGTATCTATAAGAATACCCTTTTCACGTCGGCATACGCCTACCTGTTGGCCAAATACAACAATGAACATGAATCGCTGTTCACCACAGTTCACAACGGACGCACCGAACCGAAGTTTCAACATTCCGTTGGAATGACGGTGAAAACGCTGCCGGTCTATGCCAAGTTCACCAACGACACCTCTGTGTTAGACTTCCTGAAAGCCAGCCAAGAGCTGATGGAAGGCTGCCGCAAGCATGAGATCTATGCCTATACCGATTTGATGGCCGACCTCAACCTGCAAAGCAACTCCATGTTTGCATGGCAGGGAGAGATGCTTGGCGGCACCCAATTCATGGGCAAACCCATGCAGACCATACAGCTCCGCAACTTCACCCTGGAAATACCGTTCTGTCTGACGGCCTATACCGTCGGCAATCAATATCATGTCAGGGCAGAATACAACTCCAGCGCATACTCTGAGACGCTGATCAGCCAGTTCGTAGAGAGCTACGAGGCCACCTTGGGAGGCTTCCTCAGTCAAGACAGCCTGTGCGACATCGATGTCACCACGGCTTCGCAAGTGGAACTGCTCGACAGTTTCAACCAGACGGACAATCCTTACGACGACACACAGACCATTGTATCGTTGTTCCGCCAGCAGGCCAAGGCCACGCCCGACAAGACGGCTGTGGTTTTCAAGGACAAGCAGTTTACATACGCCGAACTGGATGACATGAGCGATCACATTGCAAGCTATATCGCCTCGAAAGGATTAGGACTTGAGGATGTGGTAGCCATTCTGATAGCCCGTTCAGAATGGATGGCCATTGCTTCGTTAGGTGTGCTGAAGGCTGGATGTGCTTATCAGCCGTTGGACCCGAGTTATCCCGCCGAGCGTCTGAACTTCATGATGAAGGATACGGCCTCCAGACTGCTGATAGCCGACGAGGGACTCTGTTCCATCGTGGATGAATACAAAGGGGAAGTGTTGCTTACTAAAGACATTGAGAACCTGAAAGATTCCAAGAACCTTGATGGTCCCAAGCCCGAAAGCCTATTTACACTCATCTACACCAGTGGCTCTACTGGAGTACCCAAGGGATGCCAACTCGAGCATCGGAATATGGTGGCTTTCAGCCACATGCACCAACATGCGCTGCATATCGAATCGGACAGCCGGGTGGGAGCGTATGCCAGTTTTGGATTCGATGCTTGTTTGCAGGAATTATGGCCACCGCTCATTCTGGGTGCTACCGTCTATATCATTCCTGAGGAAATCCGTCTTGACCTCATTGCCCTTAACGACTATTTTGAACAGAACGGCATCACCCATTCGTTTATGACGACACAGGTGGCACGTTCTTTTGTCAACGATATCGCCAATCACTCCCTGAAGGCCTTTATCACAGGTGGTGAGAAACTGGCAGATGTCACTCCTCCACCCTATTTGCTCCTGAACGGCTATGGCCCTTCAGAGAGTATCTGTTATGTAACGGCATTTGCCGTGAAGGAGAATCTGAAGAACATCCCCATAGGAAAGGCTGTGGAGAATATGCATCTGTACATCATGGATGCGTACGGGCATAGGTTACCTGTAGGCGCTGCCGGCGAGTTATGGGTCGATGGTCCTCAGGTGGGACGTGGCTATCTGAATCGTCAGGAGAAGACTGCCGAGT
>JAEEIG010000033.1 GCA_016281255.1 Bacteroidales bacterium | reverse complement strand
CCTCCGCCTTCGTGTTGGAGATGCAGTTGAACATCGTGGTCTTACCCGAGTTCGTCAGTCCTACTATGCCGCATTTGAGGCCCATTTGTAATGGTTATTGGTTATAGGTTATTGGTTATTGATGTCATGAGCTGAGAGTTAGAATCCGAGAACGATGTCTTCGACGTGGTCGATTTCGGGGAGGTAGTGTTTGATAGTCTGTTCCACGCCGTTCTTGAGGGTCATCTTGGCGTGGGGGCAGGTGCCGCACGCGCCTTGGAGACGCACCTTGACGACATTCTCGGGGGTGAGTTCCACAAATTCGATGTCGCCGCCGTCCTGCACCAAGTAGGGGCGGATCTGGTCGATGATTGAGATGACCTTTTGTTCTAACGTGGGGTTTTCCATTGCTTGTAAATTAGGGCGCAAAGATACAATTTTTTTTGATGTGCCGATTTTTTTTTGTTTAGGCGATGATGCGATGATACGATGATGCGATGATGGGAAGATACGATGATGGGAAGATACGATGATACGATGATGCGATGTGGCGGTTAGGGGGTGTCAATGACCATTTGAAGGAGCGAATCGGCGGCCATGGCAACACTGTCTTGCTCATACCATTTGCGAAAACGGACCTCGTTGCGGTAGAAGGCCACCATCGGCTTCTGCTCGAACGTCATCAGGTGGATGGTGCTGTCGGGCGGCCAAGTGCCGTTCCGCAGCTGCGTGA
The DNA here is from genome assembly GCA_016281255.1 of Bacteroidales bacterium. Lineage (GTDB taxonomy): Bacteria > Bacteroidota > Bacteroidia > Bacteroidales > WCHB1-69 > F23-D06. Next base: position 11,810 of record JAEEIG010000033.1, on the reverse strand, counting down.
CCGGAATCTGGTTGCAATAGGCCACGTAGTAGTCCCATGTGCTGTCCAAATTGTCATAATCCCTGAAAACCAGCTGAATACTCGGATCTCCCTGGTAGAAAAGGGCGCAGGCGGCGTTCCCGTTGGTGGCCACCACCACCGGACGGTTGGTGTAGTGCTTCCCGATATCGTGCTGCTGCACATAATCCTTGATCCATGTGTTGGCCGTCTTGGTCGCCTCGAAATTGCTGTCCAACGCATATTTGGCATAGGCGTTGTGGATGCCGCCAGATACTTCGTTGAAGTATAGCGAAGTGAAAGGACTGTTCCACAAAATGTGCCGGACGGGCATGATGGAAAGCATCCCTAACAGCCCCAGAATCACGAAGTTGGTATATCGGTCGTTGATGTGCCGAAGGGTGCATTCCACACCGCTGACCGCAATCAACATGAAGAGCGGGTAGATGCAGTAGTGGATGGCCCACAGCGTGTCGGGGTTCATGTAATGCGTCTTCACACGGTGGATGCAGAACAGGAAGGTATAAATAAAGATGAAGATGGAGAAGGGCTTCATCGTCTTGATCGCGTTCTTGAAGAAGATGAAGAAGAGCAGGAAGCTGATGAGCACCACCGTGGGGGTGGTGATGAAAAGATACTTGGCGATATAACGGGTGGGGAAGTTGTCGGGCCCGATGAACTTCCCCTCGAAAATCTGGTTCTGGTCGAACGGGATGTTCGTGGCCAGTGTGGCAAAGGCTTTGTTGGGCATGACGAAGGAGGTCTCCAGGAACAGCGTGCACAGATTGTGGACAATGTAAACGGTGACCCACACGCCTGCAATCACGGCGCAGACCAGTCCCAAGGCTTTGAGGTACTCTTTGGTGTAGATTTTCTTGATCGGGTTGTAGAGGAAAAAGTTCAGCAATGCGAAAACCATGAACAGATGCAGCAGCGCGGAACCGGCGTTGTGCACCGACAGCGTGAAAAGGATGCCGGCCGTGAGCTGGATGAGCCTGGAGGTGCGGATGACCGGCAGCTCCCGGCTGAAATAGTACATCTGCATGATGCTGTAAATGAAGAAGAAAGCGAACGTCACGTCCACGATGTTGCTCAGCGAGTACCCGAAAAATCGGGGGGAGATGATGAGGAAAAAGACCGTGAAGCACGCGGCCCGCCAGCTGAAGACCTTCAAAATAATGAAGGAGAGGTAGGCAATCAACAACCATCCGAAAATCGAGCTCAGAATATGGCGGATGGCGTAGATGTCGCTGACGTCCAGCGCTTTGCAGACCGAGTAGGTGATAAGGTCGATGAATTGGGCCTGCGTGTGCGCGTACGGGTGCGTTTTGTAGGCGTCGGGGTCGCCGATGTGATGGAAATGGTTGTAGAGCAATTCGGAATACTCATGCTGCGCCACCTCTCGGTCGGAGATGCCGATCTGACGGTTAAGCACCAACAAGCCGACTAACGCCAGCGCTAACAGAATCATCCACAGATACTTGAAGATGTCGTCGCCCGTCTTAAGCTGCATGGAGAACTTGCTCTTCTCAATCTGGTATTTGATTTTCTGCTTGTTGTCTTTCGAAAATCGGATTTTCCAGACGTTGTCGTCGAAGAGATTGTCGTAATAGAGGAACTTGTCCACGACACTCTTGGCGCGGATGAACAACCGGTCCCAAAAACTTTTGCTTTCCGTAGGCATGACTTATTTGGTTTCAATTTGTTGCTGGAGATGGAGCAGATAGGACGCCGCCTGGGGACCTTCGTTGAAGAGCAAATCGATGACCGAAAGATTCGGCACGAATCCGAACTTGTCTTCAAATACTTGATAATAAGGAGATTGAAGACGAAACGGGTAATTTTCCTTACGGGCGTTTTTGGGATGTATCGACAACCGGAGATCGTCGGTCTCGTAAGGGGTGAACTCGGTGGTGGTCGTGATCTCACGGTTCAGCTGAAGCAGTTTCAGCAAAGTTTGCGTGAGCTGGAGGTTGAAGTCGAACAGAAATTCGAACTTCTGTTCGTAGAACGGCCGCAGCATGTCCTTGTAGTACAGATAGTAAGGGGTGTTGTTGTAGGCGGATTCGATAGTACGCCAGTGCGCCCGGGGCCAGGGCGTGGCGTAGTCGATGCGCACGGCTTTCACAATACCCATTCTGCCATCATGAACGGTAGGGATGATGAGATTCATCACACCGTTACCGTTCATGATAGTAGCCCTATTGCGATAGGATTGTTTCTGGTACCGCTCCTCACGCTCGATGGCGGCCCCTTCCGTGAGCAGGAAGGCGAAATATTCGACCGGCGGGAGGTAGGCGGTGGAAAGCAGCGGACGTTTCACCGTTATCGGGCAATAATCAGTTTGGATCTGTAGTTGCGCTCGGAACCGATCAGCTCGATGAAGTAGATGCCGTTGTCCAAACCGCTCACATTCAGGGTGAAAGTGGCGTCAGTGAAGACATTGCGGCTCTCCACGAGTTGCCCCGTCACATTGTAGATGTTGCATTGCGCGCTCTCAGGCAGGAATTCGCCTTCGATGGTCACCGTGCCGCTCTGGGTAGGGTTGGGGTAGATTCCGAATGTGGAGACGGCCGCGGCGTGGTCTTGGACACCCACGATGACTTGGCCGTCGTATAGCATGCCCGGAAGCGTGACGGCTCCGGTGTTGTCCGGATCAAGCCACGGCTGCAGTTTGCGGTTGTCGTTGGCATTGTTGTTGTTGGTCCAGTGGTACGACATGCGGCCGTAGTTGTCGGTGCCTTGCGGATAATTGCAGTAGCTGGAACCGCTGGTCAACGTGCCGATGATCAAGGAATTGCTGTTGAATAACGGGGATCCGGAGGAACCTTGCTCGGTCACCCCCTTGTTGGGGTTGGTCTGCCAGCTTACTACAAAGTATTTGTAGGCGTATTGACCGGAAGTGGGGGCGGAGATGCTCTTCGGGAAACTGATTTTCTTCCAGTCGCCGCCCGGGTGGTGGATGCCGGCGCCCAGGGAGGCCGCGCCGCTTCTGTCCCATCCGGCAAAGAAGATGCTGTCGCGATAGGAGATGCCCAGATTGCCCGTGATTTTCAGGAGCATGAAGTCGGATTTGGAAATCGTGTTGGTGGCGCCGGAGCGGGCGATGACGGTGCCGCCGTTGGCCACGCGGGTGTAAATGCCGGTGGTGCCGCCGCATTCGTACGTCTGGTAGTTGAAATAGAATTTATAGGTCTGGTCTTCCGCTGCCAAACAGTGCTCGGCCGTGAGCACGTACGGGGTCTTGTCCATTCTCACGTTGTTGATCATCGCGCCGGTACAGCGGTAGGATGCCCAGCCGCCCTCCTCCGGAACGTATGCGGTCATGCTGAGGCATACGACGGAGTTGACGGGATAGTGCCAGCCTTGCGCTTCGGGACAGACCACGTCGATGTGGCAGTTCCCTTCTGCGTCGCCGTGGGGGCCGCGTTCATTGCCGACACGCAGGAAGTCTTTGTAAACATGCATGACAGCCGCGATCTGGAAAGTGCCCTTGAAGGAGGCGCCGGCGGGCTCGTAGTATTCCATGATGAGCTCGTCGCCCATGATGTTGTCGGTCTCGAAACGCCCAGATTCCTGCACGTCCTTGTTGGTGTAAGGTCCGAACACCTGTTTGCGGTCGGGACTGTAAATGAACAGCCGGCCCTCTTCGGGGATGTTGAAATTCTCCATGACCAAATAGGTCATGAAGGCTTCTTTGGACACGAACCGGGTGCGCCACAGCATGCCGCCGTCCTCGGTGAAGTCGGTGCGGCCGGAGTTGGCGAGGTTCAGGTTGACGGAGAAACCGACGCCAGTGCGCAGGAGGGCCGATTTTTCCGTCACTTGCTCGTCTTCCGCCATAAGCGCCTCATGGTCAACCATGGGCATTTCCCTGACATCAATATTTTGGGAGATCCCTTTCTTGCCGAATGAGTAAGGCATCTCTGTCGTTCCTGTTTGGGCATATAAAACGCTGATACCCAATAGCAAAAGGATTAGTAATCCGAAATTTTTTCTCATATAGCCATTATTATATTTCTTGACGGCAAAAGTACAAAAAAAATGAAAAGAAAAAAATCGTATTTTTGCAACCGTTTTAAAATGAAGATATGACAGTAAAAAGAAAAGTGAAATTTGAAGGCGTCCCGTATGAAGGGAACCTTGAGGAATTGATTGTCCAGGCGCTGATCGAGAAACAAGGCGTGGACATCCATTGTGTGAATCTGAAGAAAATCAACCACGTATATTTCGACTATTTCATCGTGTGTACCGGTAACTCGAAGCCCCATGTGGAGACACTCTGCGATTTTGTGCAGGAACAGACCCAGCGAGTGGCGGGCGTGAAGCCGCTGCATGTGGAGGGACTGGAGAACAAGGAGTGGATTCTGCTCGACTATTTCAACATCCTGGTGCACATATTCCTCCCCGAAGCCCGCGAGTATTACCAGCTGGAGTCCCTTTGGGGCGACGCCGACATTCAGAAATTTTAATCACACGTCAGTTCAGAGAAAGCAATGCCTAACAATACGACAAACAACAAGGCCAACAACAATCGGAAACCGTCGATGCCGGACTGGATGGGCGGTCAGGGAGGCAAAAACGGCGGCAAGCGCAAATTCAGCTGGTCGATGTTCTACATCGTCGTCACGCTGGCGCTGGTGGGGATCTATTTCTTCTCCTCCGGCGACGCCATCCGCGAGGTGAACGACATGGAGTTCTACCAGATGGTGAAAAACCAGGACATTGACCATGTGGAGTATGTGAAGAAAAACTCCCATATCAATGTCTTTTTGAAGAAGGAAGCCTTGGAGCACAACGCGACCCACGATGCGGTGAAAGACAACGTGAACGGCCCTCAGTACTTTCTGGTGGTCACCGATTTGCAAGTCTATAACGAGAATCTCCGGGATGTCAAGAACCAGTATGTGCAGGAACGTCTCGCGCAGGACAGCACGCTGGTGGCTAACGAAGTCGCCAAAGAGTACGATTTCCCGATGAAGCAGGACAACACCCAGAATTGGGGCTTCGAGATCCTGATCTGGTTCTTCCCTGTGCTGCTGATCATCCTGCTCTATTACTCCCTGATGCGTTCCGCGCGCGGAGGCGGCGCGGGCGGTTTCGGCGGTCCCGGGAACATTTTCAACATCGGCAAATCGCGAGCGCAGGAGTTCGATGAGAAATCCGGCCAGCTGGTGACCTTCAAGGATGTGGCCGGTCTGGAAGGCGCGAAGTTCGAGATCGAGGAGGTCGTGGATTTCCTCAAGAACCCGCAGAAATACACTGTCCTGGGCGGCAAGATCCCGAAAGGCGTGCTTTTGGTCGGCCCTCCGGGAACGGGCAAAACCCTGTTGGCCAAAGCGGTGGCCGGCGAGGCGAAGGTCCCCTTCTTCTCCCTGTCCGGCTCCGATTTCGTGGAGATGTTCGTGGGCGTGGGCGCTTCCCGCGTGCGCGACCTCTTCCGCACGGCCAAGGAAAAAGCCCCCTGCATCATCTTTATCGATGAGATCGACGCCATCGGCCGCGCCCGCGGCAAAGGAGCCTTCTCCAATGCCAATGACGAACGGGAAAGCACGTTGAACCAGCTGCTCACGGAGATGGACGGCTTCGGCACCAACGCCGGTGTCATCATCATGGCTGCCACCAACCGTGCCGATATCCTCGACCGCGCCCTCTTGCGTGCCGGACGTTTCGACCGCCAAATTCAGGTGGAATTGCCCAACCTCAACGAACGCCGCGGCATCTTCGGCGTGCATGTGCGCAACCTCAAACTCGGTCCCGATGTCGATCTGGACTTCTTCGCCAAACAGACGCCCGGCTTCTCCGGCGCCGATATCGCCAATGTCTGTAACGAGGCCGCGCTGATCGCCGCCCGCCACAATAAGCAACAGATCGAGAAAGAGGACTTCCTCTCCGCGGTCGATCGTATCATCGGCGGTCTGGAACGCAGAGGCAGCGTGATCTCTCCCGAAGAGAAGAAGACCATCGCCTATCACGAGTCCGGTCACGCCTGCGTGAGCTGGATGCTGCGCTACGCCTCCCCGTTGGTGAAGGTCACTATCGTGCCGCGCGGCAAAGCCCTCGGTGCGGCATGGTATCTCCCTGAAGAACGTCAACTGACTACATACGAGCAACTTGTGGATGAAATGACGGCCACATTGGGCGGCCGCGCTGCCGAAGAGGTCTTCTTCGGGCAGGTCTCCACGGGGGCCCTCAACGATCTCGAGCGCGTGAGCAAACAGGCCTACGCGATGATTGTCTATTACGGACTGGACCCGAAGATCGGTAACGTGAGTTACTATGATTCGACGGGCCAGCAGGAGTACAGCATGACCAAACCCTACAGCGAGAAGACCGCTCAGGAAATCGACGAGCGCGTGCACCTGCTGATCGAGGAAGCCTATAAACGGGCTAAACAGATTCTCACCGACAATTACGAGAAGGTGGAGAAGCTCGCCAAGCTGCTGCTGGAACGCGAGGTGATCTTCACCGAAGATGTCCGCGATATCCTCGGCGAACGCCCGTTCCCGGACACGGAGGCCGCCCCGGCAGCAGACGAAGCTCCCGCCGATGGATCCGAAACACCGTCACCCACCAATATTGAAGCATAATGAGCCAGGCAGAGAGCAATTTCATATCCGACAAAGAGTATATCCGCGGTGTGATTCGCAAAAGCACCGTGTCGCACGACCATATCCCGGACGGCAACCCGTCGTCGCAGTATCTGACCCCGATGAACAACTTCCAGGTGGAGTTCTGGCAGAATTTCCAGGCCAACGGCGGCAAGATCCTGCGATGCCATACCCGCAACGACCGGATCAAGTTTTTGCAGATGCTGGCGCAGGACCAGCAGTACAACGTGGTGCTGAACACCCATAACAACCTCTGCGGCGATCTGGAACAGGCGCAGATCAACTACGTCAACTCCGTCTCGGTGAACATGCCGATCGACGCGGTGGTGGCGCTCTCCACCTCTTTGGTGGCGCGCAACGGCTGCATCGGCTTCACGCAGCCCGTCTCGCGTTTCGTCTCCATGCGCAATCTCGCGCTCGACGTCATCGTGATTTCCCGTATGGTGGACATCGTCCCCGACATGGAGTCCGCGCTGACCCGCAATCTCAAGTTCGCCAAGGACTCCGGCATGGAGTTCGTCACCCCGGAAACGCTGCCCAAGGAAAACGGCAAGGAGGTGCGCACACCCCAGCACCCGCGCTATATTCTGCTTCTTTTGGACGATAATCCCCCGAAAAATGAACCCAAAAACGCGTAACCTCTTCGTCCGGACAGCTTCGGGGATTGTATATGTGGCCCTGATGGTGGCGGCGGTCTTCACCCCCTGGGTGGCCGTGCCTTTGGCGTTCTTTTTTGGTTTGGTCGGAATAAGGGAGTTGTACAAAATGTTCGAAACACCGGAGCTCAAAGAGAGCTATAGCTTTACGATTATCTCAGGAGGCCTTGTCCTGATAGCATTTTTAGCTACGGCTCAACTATTCTCTTTTGTGAAAGCAATGCCGCACTATCCAGAAGCAACCTTGTTTGGTGTGATGCTTCGTCCGACGAATTGTCTGATGTTCGTCCTCGCCTTCGTGGGGATTTTCCTGCCGGAACTGCTTAACCGTCACGAGAATCCGATTTTCAATATCGGTATAGGACTGCTTTCATTAATATGGATTATCCTCCCGCTGTGTGTCTTGTTTTTTGTTTGGAGCGCGAGATCTCCGGAAGTGATGCTGGCATTCCTCATTTTGATTTGGATGTCCGACACCGCCGCGTACGTTTCCGGTTCCCTCTTCGGCAAACACAAATTAGCTCCGAACATCTCCCCAGGCAAGACTTGGGAAGGATTCCTTTGCAGTTGTCTCTTCACGGTCGGGCTTGCCGTAGGACTTTCGTATCATCCGTCTCTCTTTGTCTGTATGCCCGTGTGGGGATGGATTGTGTTTGCCCTCATCATTCAGGTTTTCGGACTGCTGGGAGACCTTACGGAATCCCTCTTCAAGCGCAAGGCCGGCGTGAAAGACAGCGGCAGCATCATCCCCGGCCACGGCGGCGTCCTCGACCGCGTGGATTCCATTCTCTTTGCCACTATTCCGGCATATCTGTTCTGCCAGTTTTTTTAGGAGAATGTGTGAGGCGCGAATTTATGCGTCTTGACGGTTTTTGTTTCATTTTTGTCTATGTTAGAATTTTATATACCTTGAAGTTTCATTATATAATGATATTATGGCACACAAAATACTGATTGCAACGGGCGGCGGCGACTGCCCAGGATTGAACGCGGTGATCCGCGGCATTGTGAAACGTGCGCAGTTGGAGCCGGAAGAATGGCATGTTTACGGCTGCATTGAATCGTTTAACGGCATATTGAAGGACAACGTGGAGATTGTGGAGTTGAACGAGAGCATGGTCTCCGGACTGCACGTGAAGGGCGGCACCATCATCAAAACCACCAACAAGGGCGGCCCGTTCCATTTTCCTGTGCGCAAACCCGACGGCAGCTGGGTGATGGAAGACCGTTCGCAGCTGATGAAGAAGCGTTTCGAGAACATGGGATTCGATGCCATCATCAACATCGGCGGCGACGGCTCGCAGCGTATTTCCCTGGATCTCCTCAAGATGGGTATCCCCGTGGTGGGCGTGCCCAAGACCATCGACAACGACTTGTCGAGCACGGACTTCACCTTCGGTTTCCAGACGGCGGTGCAGATTGCCACAGAGGCCGTTGACAAGTTGGTGACGACCGCGGAGAGTCACAATCGCGTCTTCATCATGGAAGTGATGGGGCGCGATGCGGGCTGGATCGCGTTGCACACGGCCATCGCCGGCGGGGCGGAAGTCTGCATTATCCCCGAAATCCCGTACAATCCCGAGGCCATCGCCAGGAAGATCGAGACACGCTACAAGAACGGCATGGGGTTCTGCAACATCGTGATTGCCGAGGGCGCGAAACGGGTCGGCGGCGACGTCGTCGGCAAGGCCCCCACGGCTGTCGGCGACCAGCATATCAAGCTCGGCGGGGTAGGGGATGTGCTGAAGCAGGAGCTACTCGACCTTGGCATCGAGCACGACATCCGCGTGACGGTGCTCGGACATCTGCAGCGCGGCGGCACTCCCGTGGCTTACGACCGCATCCTCGCCACCGAATTCGGCGTGAAGGCCTTCGAGCTCGTCAAGGAGAAAAAATACGGCAACCTCGTGGTCTATCGTAACAACAGTATTTCGTACGCGCCGTTGGAAGAGGCTGTCAAGGAACCCCATTTGGTGAAACCCGACGACTTCCTCGTGAAAGCCGCAAGAGGTGTCGGCATCGTTTTCGGCGACGAGATCAGCTAGCGTACGGCTTCTGCCCCGAACACTCAACCAGTATCTGCCATACGAGGTTGGTCAACACCTGACTATCACCAATTCAATAACCAATAACCAATAACCCATAACCATTATGAAAAAACCCATAACCATTATGAAAAAAATCGTAGTCCTTTCCGGTGCCGGCATCTCCGCCGAGAGCGGCATCAGCACGTTCCGCGACAGCGACGGACTTTGGGAAAACCATAATGTGGAGGATGTGGCCACCATCGACGGGTGGTACCGCAACCCCAAGCTCATCATCGATTTTTACAACGAGCGGCGTACGCAGTTAGAGCATTGCGAGCCCAACGACGCGCACAAGTTGGTGGCGAAGTTGGAGGAAAAATACGACGTGACGGTGGTCACGCAGAACGTCGATAATCTGCACGAGCGTGGGGGGTCGTCGAAGATCATCCACCTGCATGGCGAGCTCACCAAGGCTTGCAACGAACGGAAAACGGATGTCCTCGACATCGGGTACAAGCCGATGACGTACGGTGAGCGTGCCAAGGACGGTTCGTTGCTGCGCCCGTTCATCGTCTGGTTCGGCGAGGCGGTCCCGTTGTTGGATGCCGCCGCCCGTGAGGTGGAACAGGCTGACATCCTGATTATTATCGGTACTTCATTGGCCGTGTATCCCGCCGCAGGACTGCTCTACTATGCCCCGCAGGATGCCGAGATATACGTCATCGACCCGAAACAGCCCGGCAGCATCTCCCGCCGCGTGACCTACATCACCGAAAAGGCCACCGTGGGGATGAAGCAACTGTATGACAAGTTGATGATGGGATGATGGGATGATGGGATGATACGATGATACGATGATGGGATGATACGATGATGTTAAAAAGGTGAGTTGTAAAAAATAATGAATATGAAATTATTTCGGAAATGGTATATCTGGTTGGCGGTTGCTGTTTTGGCGCTGACATGCTGGGGCTGCGAACAACTTTTCTCCTACGAATACAAGATTGTGGGCTCGTGGCAGGTCTCCCATACCTACCTTAACGGCGAGGAGATAGACTCCACGGACTATGCCGGTTATAATGTAGGCACCTACTACTACATTTATGCGGACCACGTGATGGAGGTCAGAGGCTACCGGAACGGTGAATGGCGCACCTCCACTTTTGCCACCTATATCGTGAATCAAAAGGAGAAAACGGTGGAGATGGAATATACCCTGATGGGGTATAATTACCATTTTTTGGCGGATATAGACAAGTTGGCGCGCAAGGAGTTCTTCATCGAATTCGACGACAAGCACGGCGACCATTGGCGGCTTGAACTCTTCTCGAGGTCGAACTACTGACATGAACGGACCGGCGCGAACCACCTTGTGGGCCTTCCTGTTCATCACGGGTGTGCTGGCTACGGCATATCTGTTGCTTTGGCACGATGGCGGGGACCAAATTCATGGAGAGGACTACCTCAATGTTGGATTACTTGACGAGATTGCGGACGAATCCCCTCTGTTGAGTTTCGGACCGGAGGATGTTGAAATCACTCACGGATGGTCCTTCTTTTCGGGCATTTATCCCGCAGTGACATTCCGCTGCCGTTTCAACTCCCCGCGCAAGGGAAACGGGACGGTTATCCTTTGTTATCGCACTCAAGGCTCTCCCGAATGGCTGATGGCGGATACCCGCGTGCGCTGCGACAACACCGCGCGACTAACCCTCCGCGACCTCAAACGCGCCACCTCTTACGAATGCTTTTTCGTTCTTGTCGGGAATGACTGTTTGCTACGGAGTGCAAGGGTGGTGTTTGATACCGCAGATCCTGTGAAATAGAGGATTATCCCTCCCCAATCATGGCCTTGAATTCTTCTTCCGACACAATCGGAATCCCCAACGCTTCCGCCTTCTTCCGCTTCTCCGGCCCCATTTTCTCGCCGGCGAGCACGAAGGAGGTGTTTTTCGAGATGGAGGAGACGTTTTTGCCGCCGTTCTGCTCGACGAGCTCCTTGATGGCATCGCGGGGCATCGAGAAAACGCCGCTCACTACGATGCTTTGTCCCGCAAGTTTTTGAGACACAGGCTGATGTTGCTCTTTGTTGTTCTCGAACTGCAGACCCGCTTCGCGCAACCGCATGAGTATCTGCAGGTTTTCGGTGTTGTTGAAATAGTCGATGAGGCTGTCGGCCACGCGCTCGCCCACGTCCTCGACAGTCATCAGCTCCTCCTTCGGGGCGTTGGCCACGGCATCCATCGTCTCGAAATGACGCGCAAGCTTCTTGGCCGTCACCTCGCCCACGAAACGGATGCCCAAGGCGAAAAGCACACGCTCGAACGGCACCTGCTTCGACGCTTCGATGCCCGCCAAGATGTTCCGCACGGTCTTCTCACGGAAGGAGAGCGTCTTGGTCTTGCCGTTTTCGTCTTCGATAACTTTCTCCAATCCAAAGAGTTGCTCGTAGGTTAGCGAATATAGGTCAGCGCTGTTTTTTACCAAACCGTTGGCGAAGAGCATGTCGATTTTGCCTT
>JAEEIG010000003.1 GCA_016281255.1 Bacteroidales bacterium | reverse complement strand
TCACCCACGCAGAAATAGAGGATGTCGCCCTGCAGGACATAACCGTAGAGGTCGCCGCCCACCTCTTTGGCGGGGGTCATCGCGGCGAACATGTCTAATCCTTCGTATTCGGGGAATAGACTGGGCACCATCGACATCTGGATGTCGCGGGCGATGCGCAGTTCGCTCTCGATGCGCTCCTTCGCGGCAGTGGTCTCCTCTAGTTGGTCGTAGGCGGCTTTCAGCTGTTCATGCGCGGTGGCGAGTCTCTTCTGTGCTCTGCGGCGGTACCACGAGTAGATGAGGAAGAATGCCGAGAGCAGCAACAGGGCGACAAGCACCCCGATGAGCCGCTGTTTCGATAGTTTCGCCTGCTGGCGGGCTATCTCCATCTCCTTGCCCTGCGTGTCGTAGATGGTGGCCATTTCAGCCATCTGGCTTTTCTTCTGCCATAAGTATGCCGAGTCGAACAAATCGGCAATCTGCATGGCCACTTTGAGGGCGGTGTCTGTGCGCCCTGCATAGTAGTTGGCACGGAGCTTGGGGAAATAGTAGGCGCTGATCTCCTCTAACCAAGGCTTGTCGATGAAATAGTCGAGGTAGTCGTAGTGTTCGGCGGCTTCTTCATAGCGTTCCGCCGGCATCAGGTATTGGTCGTTGGCTTGGATGATGGCATTCAAGTCGTTGGATGCGTCTTTGATGAACATAGCGTATTCGACGGCGGCGGAATCCGCTTCCCCTTGAATCCACAACTGCAGGGCATCATCCAAATGCCCGTAAATGTTGTAGATCTTCAAAATCTCAGATTCCGGTTCTTTCACCCCATAGAGGTACCCCAGCGTGTCAAGGATACAGAGCCATCGGCTAACCTCCTCCCAGTCTTTCACCCTTACGTAGGCATCCTTGACTCTGGCGTAGGTGTTGACAAACAGTGGACTGATACGGGAGGAATCCTCGGCGAGCACTTTCCGGCTGTAGGTGTCAAATTGATTCAACACCTCCTTTGCCTTGTCGCGCTGCTCCAGTTTCAGATAGCAGCACCCTAACAGCGAGTAAAGATTCATTCGCTGTCCCCAAGTGCTGTGGGAACCATCCTCATAATAGGGCGACAACTGACTCATCTTCTTTGTCCAGCTGTCGGTGTCCAAAGAGTCCATCCAGGCAATCAAAGGCACCGCCACACGCAGGAATCCTTCGTAGTTGTGCCTCATATAGAGCTGATAGGCGAGAAAGTTGCCGGCGGCTTTGTAATGCCACTGTTGGATATCCGTGGGAGGTGCGTTGCCCAAGGCTTGGCTAAAGCTCTCTTCGGCCTGCGTGGAACGGAGAGTGAATAAGTAGAGTTCACCTCGTAACTCGTCAGCGGCCAACTCTGTCAAATCGCCACGCTTCTCCAGGCTATCGACAATGTTCTTCAGACTGTCAACAATGAAATCCGCCCGTTTAGGGTCGCCCTGCCAGAAGATATTTCGGTCGAACGAAAAAATGGAACGACGAGCCACAGAATCTGCATCCATAAGCCTTTTTTCCGCCGGAGATAGCGTTTCATTGCTTTCATTGTTCCGGCAGGAGGCGAAGACTAACGCGACCAAGGCGAATATCCAAAAACAACGTTTAATACTCATACATAAACAAAGTCTTAGCTATCGTCATGCTTAAGGTCTGCCGCCTACGATACCATCATCATAAGTGTAATGATGACCAGGCAATAAAGGCCCGACACCACCTGCGGCACCGTCGAGGTCGTCATCGTCAATCGGCCATTCTCCCATGGATACAAGTTCGTTCTTCAAAGCATTAGCCTCCTGCAACAGCTTTTTGAGTTGCTCTTTCTTTTGTTCGATTTGTTCTTTTGTCAAATTTTCCATAATCTTGAATTTTATTGGTTTTACAAATAATGTCGTCTTAACCGTTAACCCTTAACCCTTAATCGTCAAGCACAACAATGTCAGGTCGTCGTTGGGGTCTGCGCCGGCGCGGTGTTCCTCCACGGCTGCTTTGAGCATGTCCACCACCTGACGGGCGCTCATATCTTGCGCACCCTGCATCAGCTCTATCAGCCGGTCATTGCCGAGGAGCTCTTTTTCGGCGTTTTCGGCTTCGTTGAGGCCGTCGGTGTAGAGCAGGAACTGCTTGTCCTTGATGTTGTCGATGCTTTCGCCGTAGAAGGGGTCGTCCTCCCAAAGTCCGAGCGGCTGGTTGTCGTACTGCATCTTGAGGAAATGTCCGTCGATGACGGGGGCGTTGTGACCGCAGTTGCAGTAGTCGAGATGGCCGGTCTTCAGGTTGAGCTGTCCGATGAACATGGTGACGAACATGCCTCGGTCGTTGTCAACAGCGAGGATGTTGTTGATATGGCTGGCGATTTCCGCAGGCGGAAGACCCTGCTGCGCCACGATGCGGAAGAGGTTGCGCGTGACGGCCATGAAGAGGCTGGCGGGGATGCCCTTGCCGGAGACGTCGCCCACGCAGAAGTATAGGATTTCTTCCTGGATGAAAAAGTCGTAGAGGTCGCCGCCCACCTCCTTGGCCGGGGTCATCGAGGCGTAGAGGTCGATGTCGTTGCGGTTGGGGAATGCCGGGAACAGGCGGGGCACCATGCTCATCTGGATGTCGCTGGCCACCTGAAGCTCGTTTTCGATGGAGGCTTTCTGTGCAGTGGTGGTCTTCAATTCCTCGATGTAGTTGACCAACGAATGCTGCATGTGGGTGAACGATTCGCTCAGTTGCCCGATTTCGTCGGTGCGCCCGTCTTCGGGCAACGTCACGTTGAAGTCGCCCGATGCGATGGTCTCCGCCTGGCGGGCGAGTTTCGTGAGGGGCTTGATCTCATGGCGGATGAACCGGCCGCACACCAGCATCAGCAGCAACAGTCCCCCGATCACGGTACCCGTCACAGACCTGCGCAACTTGTTGAAACCTCCGAAGATGTCGCTCTCGGGACAGACGATAGCCACGCTCCAGCCCGTGGTGCTGAGCGGTTTGTAGAAGACGTAGCAGTCCTCGCCGTTGACTTTCAGCTGCCGCATACCCGCCTCGCCGCGCTGCATGGCGTGCCCTAAGCTCACCATGGCCGTGTCGGGATGCTCCATCGATTCGGTGAAAATGGTCTGATATACCAGCTTTGTCGAATCAGGGTGCACGAAATAGGTGCCGCCCTGACCAATCATGATGCTGTAAGAGTTCGGGTATGGCTTCACGGCCGAGATGGTGTTGGAGAGCCATGACAGCGACAAATCGACGGAAAGGGTGCCGATATACTTGCCCTCCTTGTCTTTCAGCGGCTTGCAGTAGGAGGCGATCATATCCTTGGAGTGGATGTCATCAGGATTATAGTCGATGAATGGCTCCGTCCAAACCGGACGGTCTAACAGTTTGCCGAGCTGGTACCAGTCCAAGTAAAAATACTCGTAATGTTCATTGCCTTCCTGGGTGGTCTCGATCACGCCATCGTCATTGTAGGAATACGCGGAGAAATATCGCCCGCGCCCCGGGAAGAAGTATGGCTCGAAGGCGATGGAGCAGCCGTTGAGGTCGGGGTTGTTCTCCAAAATCCGGCGCGAATACTCAAACATGAGGTCGGGCGAGTCGAGATGGCGGTTGATCAGCCAGGCGGTGTTGTTGGTGGCCACTTCCACCTGGTCAAGAATGTTGTTCACGCGCAAGACGGTGTTCTCGAGTTGGTTCGTGGCCCGGTCAACAGCCTCTTTGCGGATGGTCTGCCGCGACACGCTGAACATGTAACCCAATGCGGCAATCAGGATGATGGCGGCAAAAAAGACAGTGAGAAGGCTCATGCGCGTGGCCAACGACCGTTTGACGAAGGACAGGATTCTGAATTTCATGGCTATTTGGCGATTAGTTGTTCGTATGTGACTTCATGTTTCAGCATTCTGCACTCCATCAGAAGCTGGCTGAGTTTTTTCACCATGTCGGGACGGAGGCGGAATTCCCGCTTCCCGGAATCGCGGTCCACTTGCAGGCGGAGAATCTCTTCCAGCATCAGCTTCTGCAGGGTTCTGTTGGTGATGATGTGGTTCTCTTGCACGTATTTCATCACGATGTCGAGGGTCTCGTCCGGATGTGCGGCCGCCCATTCCCAACCTTTGCGACTGGCTTGGGCGAACTTTTTCGTCTGGTCACGGTGCTTGTTGTAATACTCCCGTGTCACATAGACCCCGTCCTCCTGGAAATTGTAACCGTGTTCGCTGAGGCGGTACACACATTTCTCGTTCACCGGAAGGCCCGTCTGCAACAGCTGGTAGTATTCGTTGTAACTCATGGCCACCGTCGCGTCGATGGCACCCGCCACAAAGAGATTCACATTCGTGGCGAAGGGAACCCATTCGTAGTCAAGATGTTCTTTGATGTTCACGCAACGGGCCAGCTGGCTGTTGCCGGAGGTCCAGATTCCCACGCGCGCGCCCTTTTGCGTCAACGGGTTCACCCCCCGGCGCGACACGATAGTCAATGCGTTGTTCATGGAGGTCTGCAGGATGTTCACCAGTTCAATGCCGCTGTCCACAATCTCCATCGCCTGGTTGAGCTGCAGCGTGGTGGCATGGCTTTCCTGGTTCTGGATGCGCTTCATGGCCGGTTGCGTGAGCGAAGGGTGGACGATCTCCACGTTGAGCCCGGCTTCCTTGTAGAATCCCTTTTCCTGCGCCACATAGTAACCGGCGAACTGCGCCTGCGCGGTCCATTGAGGGGTGAAAATGAATTTCTCCTGCGCTTGTAGATGGTGGACGCCGACCAGAAACAGTAAAAAAACGCTGACTGAACGCGATATCTTGTGACAGAACGATATGTTTTTTTTGTCCATTTGCAAGTTGGGACTTGATTAAAGAATAATACAAAAATTAGCCCCGCAAAACTAATATTTTTTTTAATATCTCAAATGCAAGCGAAGATTTTTAGCGTGTGATTATCGTTTCTTCCTCTCTGTCAGAACGCAACCTTTACCCCGAAATGGATTTTTCCCGTCTTCATGGATATCTTGTTCCCCCGCTGTCTCGGGAGCGCGTATTCGAAGTAGAATACACCGCTGCGCACGCCGATGTTTACGCCCGCGCCGAATCCGAACGGCGTGTCAAACAGGTAGTTGTCGTAGCCTTGCTGCTCATAGATCCCTCCGTCGAAGAAGAGGTGCACGTCGGAGTTCCTGCCGAACAGATAACGGAACTCGGCGGTGTACAGCAAGTAGGTGCTGGCGTAGAGCTCGTTCTCCGTGAACCCGCGGATCTGTCCTTCCCCGCCAATCTTGAACATTTCGTTACGGTAGTGCGGACCGGTCAGCAGGGAACCCGCTTGTGTGCGCAGCATCAGCGTAAAGAACTTGTAAACAGGAATATATCCTGTGATGCTCCCCGTCAGGCGGTAACTGGTTTTCACTAACTCCGTTCCGGGGAGCTCCGCCTCGCTCATGCCTTGTGACGGTTCCAGTGTGCGGCGACCCGCGGCGATGTCCGCAACGAGGTCGAAGCCGCGTCTCGGGTTGTACAGGAAGTCCACCTGTGTGACCCGTAATGCCAATCCGTACAAGAGGTTCCGGTGCCCCATGCAGGAGGTGTCGTAGGCGCCCGTGCTGTTGTTGTTGCGCAGCAGCTGCGACCGAGTGAAGTCGATGTAGGGACGGAGGTAGCTGTCGTGGCGGAAGCGGTAGGGGATGCCGAAGTGGTAGTTCAGCGTCAGATAGGTGGTGTCCTGCTTGTCGAGACGGAAATGTCCGTCCACCCCGAAGCGCGTGCGGAAGAGGTAGGGGAATTCCGCGTCAACGTTCAGATATTGGGAATACCGCTCGCTGCTGCGCCACTCCAATGCGAGCCTCTCGCCGATGTGGAAGATGTTCTGCAACGACAGACTCAGCTCGCCGGTGACGGCTAATTTCCCGGTCAGCTCGTTGACGGGCTCGAAGCCGATGTAACCGTCGAAGCGGTTAACGGGCCGTTTGTCCAAATAGATGTACAACTGGGTTTTTTCTTCTTCGAAGGAGACCCCGGGGGCTTGAACGACGGTGGCGAAGGGGATATCCGACAGCTTTCGCGCCACTTCCCGGATTGTTTTCTCGGAGTAGGGCCCCTTTTTCCGTAATCCCAAATAGGGCCATAAATAACTCTGACTCAGTTTGATGTTCCCTTTCAAGACGATGGAGTCCACCTTCGTGTAGTGGCCCGGCTCGATGCTCATCCGGTAGAGTGGGGTGGTGTCGTTCTCCCATTCTGTGGTCAAACTCACCGAGGCAAACGGATAGCCGTTATTCTCCAGGTATTGCACGATTTTTTCCGCCGATGCCGTGTAGTTGTCCAGCGTCAATGTCTGATTCTTCCGTCCGAGAACTTTCGCATTGCGCAGCAACTCCGCGTCGCGTGCTTCAAACACAATTGCATGCGACTGTCCGAACACGAAAATCGCGCTCAATACCCAAAATGTGGTAATGATTGTTTTCTTCATCGCATCATCGGATCATCCGGACGTATGCAATACGTCCCTACATCATCGCATCATCGTCAACACCTCCCCGACGACAAAACAGCTTCCCGTGATGAAAATGACATCCTCGGGATTTGCCGCCGCTTTCGCCGCTTCAATGGCCTCCTCCACGGATGGATAAGTGGTGCATGACAGCCCATGTTCCCGCATTTTCGCGGCGAGTTTCTCCTGGTCCATCGCCCGCTCGATTTGGGCGCGGCAGACACAGTATTCCGGTTCTGTGGGCAGCATGGGCACGATGTGGTCGATGTCCTTGTCCTGCACCATACCGAAAACGACGTGCGCACGACCGTTCACCTTGGCGGATTCCTCGCGGATGGACTGCACGGTGTAGGTCAGTCCGGCGAGGTTGTGCCCCACGTCGCAGATGATGCGCGGATGTTCGCCGAGCAGTTGCCAGCGCCCCATGATGCCGGTGTTTTCCACCACATGTTCTATTGCGCTTGCAATCTTGTCTTGTTGGATGTTAATTACGAATTCCAGCACTTTGGCGGCTTGCACAAAGGTGGCGATGTTTTTGCGCTGGTATTCCCCGTCCAGCGGGTTTTTGATGCCGCAGTAAAGCGTTTTCCCTTCGGAATCTTCAATGTTGCAGCCATTTAATTCGCCGGTCACCCGGTAGTTGCTGTCGGCTATGAACATCGGGGCGTCGTGTTGCAGGGCCACATCTTCGAAAACGGGGAAGCTTTCGGGATGGAACTCCCCGATGACCGCCGGCACCTTGTCCTTGATGATGCCGGCCTTTTCGTAGGCGATTTTCGCGATGGTGTCGCCCAGCAACTGCGTGTGTTCTAACGAGATGTTCGTGATGACAGAGAGCAGCGGGGTGATGACGTTGGTGGAATCCAACCGGCCGCCCAGTCCGACTTCGATGACGGCGAAATCCACTTTCTGTTTGGCGAAGTAGTGGAACGCCAGCGCGGTGGTGATTTCAAAGAAGGAGGGTTCCAAATGCGAGAATTTCTCCTGATATTCTTCGAAGAAAGCCAGCACGTCGTCAACGGGAATCATTGTGCCGTTGATGCGGATGCGTTCGCGGAAATCGACGAGGTGCGGCGAGGTGAAGAGTCCTGTCCTGTAGCCGAGTTCCTGCAAGTAGGACGACAGGAACGACGACACCGAGCCTTTGCCGTTGGTGCCGGCCACGTGCACGCAGCGCAGTTTCCGCTGCGGGTTCCCGATGATGTCGAGCAGGGCTTCTATGTTTTCAAGTCCTTCCTTGTATGCCGCGCTCCCGACCTTGTGGTACATCGGGTAGGCGGTGAAAATGCGGTTTAATATCTCTTGGTAAGATTCCATAGGGTGTGGTTTAATGTTTAAGGTTTAGGGTTTAATGTTTAGCAGTAGATGGCAAAAATACATTTTTTGCTTTTTCATCGCACAAAAAAGGGAATTCTTCCGAATCCCCAAAAGTCTAAAGTCTTACGTCTTAAGTCTCACATTTTAGCTGAATATAATAATCCGCAGTTCCTCTTTGCCGGGTTTGTAGATGGCCTGTTTGGCGCGGGCCACGCATTGTTGCTGGATATTGCGGTTGGTGATGGTCGTTTTGTACTTGTTGTTGTTGATGACGCGGGCGTCGATGATGTGTCCGTCGGCGGCGATGTGCACCTCCACGCAGACCTGTCCTTCCTCGTTGACGGTGGCGTCGATGTTGTTGATCATGCCGCGATGCCCGGTTCCGTAGCCGACACCGCCGCCGCTGCCGCCGCCTTCGCCGGGACCGAGTCCGGAGCCGGAGCCGCTGCCGATGCCAGAGCCGGAACCGCCGCCGCTGCCGCTACCGCCGCGACCGCGATACATCGAAGACTGGTCCGGCTTCGGGGTGGAGGGCGCCGTTTGGGTCTGTTGGTTTGTCGAGTGACGGTCGGAATGGTTCACTGCGGGCGCGTCCTGCGCGTTTTGGGTCGCGTAGTTCTGTCCGGCCGATGGTTTCGGCTTGGAGGCCACCTCGGGGGTACCGCCACCACCGCCGCCGCCCAATGATGCGATATCGACATACACCATCTGTTTTGGCGGAGGCGGAGGGATTTGCGTCTTCAGACTGCAGGCCAGAAGCAAAATCAATAATAATGCCATGGCGCCGATCGTCGAGCACCATGCAATTACATTATCTTTTCTATTCTCGTTAGGGTTGATCATTTAGCTTCTGTGGCAAGTACCATTTTATATCTTTCTTCCTCGGGGAAGTTTTCATTCAATTCATTCAGCACATCCATCAGCGCCACCACGTTCTCGATCGGGACGCTTTTGTCGGCGCGCAGGATGATGTTCTTCTGTGTGGAGGCGTCTTGTTCCACGGCACCCATCAGCACGGGCAGCAACTCTTCGTACGGAGTGGGTTGCGCGGCGGAACCTTCCGGGTTCACGTAGTAGTTCAGGTCAGCATCGATATAGACCTCCAGTTGTCTGTTGGAGAGCTGTTTGTCGGCAGTGCTTTTCGGCAGTACGAGGTTGATGGCGTTCGGCGAGATCATGGTCGAGGTCAGCATGAAGAATATCAACAGCAGGAACACCAGGTCTGACATGGACGTGGCGCTGAAGGTCGCGTCGATTCGGTTTTGCATCTTGATAGCCATGGCCGCGGGGTATTAGGCGTTTTCGTGAAGCAGGTCCATGAACTCCGTGGTGCGGACTTCCAACATATAGACCACATTGGAGATTCTGGAAATCAGGATGTTGTGGAGTGCCAAGGCGATGATGCCGACGACCAGACCGCCCACGGTGGTGATCATGGCGGTGTAGATACCGGACGACAGGGTGCCGATGTTGAAATTGTTGGGGTCGGCGGCCATGTTGTGGAAGGCGCCCACCATGCCGACGACAGTTCCCAGGAAACCGAGCATCGGGGCGATGGCGGCGATGGTGGCCAGTGCGGAGACGCCCTTTTCCAGACGGGCCACTTCCAGGTTGCCCTCGTTTTCGATGGCCGTGCGGATGTCATCCAGCGGGCGGCCGAGGCGGGAGAGGCCCTTGTCGATCATGCGGGCCGTGGGGTTGTTGTTGCCGCGGCAGAGCGCGACGGCGGAATCAAGCTTGCCGTCGTGGATGAAGTCGCGGATGTTGTTCATGAAGTTGCCGTCCTCCTGCGAGGCGCGCTTCACCACCAGCCATTTCTTGACAAACATATATATGGCAAATGCCAGCATGAGAATCAACGGGATGATGATCCACAAACTGTTCACGGCAAACACCAATTTGAAGTAAGAGGTCTCTTCGATGTGCGGCTCAACTGTGGAGGAAACCACCCCCATGGAATCGTTTACTGCCGCCAATAACACTGTTAACAATTTCATAATCACAAATTTTATGCAAAAATACGTTCTTATTCGCTATCGAATTATATTTCAGCAATTTTTTTCCAACATTCCAATGTTTATATTACCCGGAGATAGATAACTCGAAAAACTTTTAAATATTGTATTTTTGTTCGTCTTTTTTCAGGCAAAAGGCACTAGGCAAAAAGCAATAGTTCAGTTAATAAAATAGGTAATTGTAGTGGCTAAGAAATCTAATTCATCGAATATGCAGAAATTGGCCGACGCGCAGGGCGGCGGAACGAAGAGAAAGAGCGCCGGCGGCGCATCAAGAGCACGGAAGTCGTCGGGCGGAAGCTCGTCGTTTTCTCTTTGGGGGTTCCTTTCCGGCAACAAAATGATCGTTTGTTACGGCATTTTGCTGCTGCTGTTCTCGATTTTGCTCTTTATCTCGATTTTATCCTTCTATTTCAACGCGCATGAGAACGTCTCCTATGTGGTTGGCGACGGCGCGTTGGATGCCCCGAACCTCGCCAAAGGGGTCGGCGCATCCCTCTCGTACTTCTTCATCCAGTTCTTCTTCGGCGTGGCCTCCATCGGATTCCCCTTCCTTATATTATTGTATGGTATCAGGCTGGTGGCCAAGAAATCGCTGCTGCCGCTCGGCAAAACCACTTTCGCGGTCGTCATGACGATGGCTTGGCTTTCCATTACTTTTGGTCTAATTGGCTATAACACAGATAATTCCTTCCTTGCGGGCAACTTCGGGAACTTTATCTGCCAGTTCCTCGTCGACAAGGTGGGCATGATTTTCACGGTCCTCATCGACATCGCGCTCTTTTTCCTGATCCTGATTTTCTGCTATGACGTCTCCCTCGCCGGACTCTTCGGCGGAATTCAACAATGGGCGGTTGATATCCGCGACCGTAAGGCGGAGAAACGCCGTGAAATGGTGCGTCGGACGATGTCGCCTTCCCGCGCACAGCACGAGGACCAACCCGATCTTTACATCACCGACCATGGTGCCTTGAGCAAAGAATATGCCACCAAGACGTATGACTTGGTGGATAATAAAGAACCTGAGGATCAGAATGTTGGCAACGAGGATGTCTTCTCCTCCGAACAGGTCTTCGACGATCTGGAGCAGGGCGGCGACATCCCGTTCGAAATTGTCAACATGAAGGGTGGCTCGGAACCGGTTGTGGAGGAAGCCGGGGCAGACGACGACCTTGAACTCGCGGGCGAGGCGGACGAAACGGACGAGGCGGACGAAACGGACGAGGAACCCGGGCACGCAACGACGCCCGAGGAGGTGCGCAATCTCGAACCGTACGATCCGCGCAAGGAACTTTCCCATTTCGAATTCCCGCCGGTCGAACTGCTGAAAGATTACCCCTCCACGGCTTCCACCGAAGAGCTTATCAAGAAGGAACTCCTGGAGAACAAGATGAGTATCGAGAAAACGCTGCTCAGCTTCGGCATTGCCATCAAGAGTATTTCTGCGGTGGTCGGCCCAACAGTGACGCTTTACGAAATTGTCCCCAAAGAGGGTGTCCGCATCAGCAAAATCAAGAACTTGGAGGACGACATCGCGCTGAGTCTGGCGGCGTTGGGCATCCGCATCATCGCGCCGATACCGGGTCGCGGCACCATCGGCATCGAGGTGCCGAACAAGAACCCGAACATCGTCTCCATGCGTGAAATCATCAATTCCGACAAATTCAGGAAAAACAACTACGCTTTGCCCATCGGTTTGGGTAAGACCATCAACAACGAATCGTTTGTGGTGGATCTGGCCAAGATGCCTCACCTGCTGGTGGCTGGCGCCACCGGTCAGGGCAAGTCTGTCGGCTTGAACGCCATCATCACCTCCTTGCTCTACACGAAGCATCCGTGTGAGATGAAGTTCGTGCTGGTGGACCCGAAAAAGGTGGAGTTCACCCTCTATTCCGCCATCGAGAACTACTATTTGGCCACGCTGCCCGACAACGGCGACGCCATCATCACCGACACCAAGAAGGTGGTGCGCACGCTCAACTCGCTCTGTGTGGAGATGGACACGCGCTATGACCTGCTGAAGGCCGCCAAGATGCGTAATATCAAAGAATACAACGCCAAGTTCTGCGCCCGCGAGCTCTCGCCGGTGGCGGGTCACCGCTATATGCCTTATATCGTGGTGGTTATCGACGAGTTCGGCGACCTGATCATGACAGCGGGTCGCGAAGTGGAGCAACCGCTCGCCCGTTTGGCCCAGTTGGCCCGTGCCATCGGTATCCATTTGGTGATTGCCACGCAGCGTCCTTCCGTGAACATCATCACGGGTAGCATCAAGGCCAACTTTCCGGCGCGTATCGCCTTCCGCGTGCAGTCGGGTGTCGATTCCAAGACCATTCTGGATGCCACCGGCGCCAACCAGCTCATCGGCAAGGGCGACATGCTGATCTCCACCGGCAGCGATGTGGTGCGCCTGCAGTGCGCCTTTGTGGACACGCCCGAGGTGGAGCAGATTGCGGAATTCATCGAGAAACAGTCTGTGGAACGCCCGTTGCGCGAGCCGTACGAACTGCCTGACGTGCCCGAGCCGGGTGAAGAGGGTTCCGGCCGCGGAGAAGAGTCGGTGAACCCCAACGAACTGGATCCCATGCTGGTGGAGGCGGCCATGCTGATAGTGCAGACCCAGCAGGGCTCTACTTCGTCAATCCAGCGGAAGCTGAGCTTGGGCTACAACCGCGCGGGTCGCATCATGGACCAGCTTGAAGACCTCAAAATCGTGGGGCCCGGCAGCGGCAGCAAACCCCGTCAAGTGCTCATCAAGACCGAGGCGGAGCTGCGACAACATCTTGCGGATTTACAATTGTTATGAGATTAGACAAATACCTTACAGACAACAACTTCTTCCCATCCCGGGAGAAGGCGCAGACCGCCATCAAGCATGAAACGGTGATGGTGGACGGGCGCATTGTGACAAAGGCTTCCATGGAGATTACCGACGAGATGCGCGTCGAGGTGATCGACATCTTTAACAAGTATGTTAGCATGGGCGGACTGAAGTTGGAGAAGGCTGTGAAGGATTTCGGTCTGGACTTCGCCGGGAAGTCGGTCTTGGACATAGGCTCCTCCACCGGAGGTTTCACCGACTGCGCGTTGCAGTGCGGCGCCGAGAAGGTGACGGCTGTGGATGTGGGCACGGACCAATTGGCGGAGTCGTTGCGCAACAACCCGCGCGTGCACTCTATCGAGAACAAAGACTTCCGTGAACTTCTCCCCGAAGAGGTTCGAAACCAGCAGTTTGACTTCATCGTCTCCGATGTGTCGTTTATCTCCCTCACCTATATCATCCCGTATGTCGATCCGTTCTTGAGGCCTGACGGGCTGATGATGTTCCTTATCAAGCCGCAGTTCGAAGCCGGCCCCTCATTTTTGAACAAGAGCGGCATCGTGACGGACGAGAAAGGGTACAAGACCGCCATCCAGAAGGTGGTGAGCTGTGCCATGAACCACCGTTACTATTTACAGCGGATTGCCCTCTCCACCCTCTTCGAAAAGCAGAAAAATGTGGAGTTTTTGGCGTTGTTCTCCCGCACTCCATCCCGCTTTGAACCGAATTACCAGGTCCTGTTTCAGGAAATCAAGGCAGTGAAGAAGGCGTTGTGATGTGATCATCATCGCATCATCCGGACGTATTCGATACGTCCCTACGTCATCGCGTCATCGTATCATCGCATCATCGCATCATCGCATCATCGCACCATCGTCCTATTTCCGGACTTTCTTCACGAACTCTTCCACTTCCGGCACTCCGCCTTGATAGACGAGGTAGCCGTCGTAGGGTTCGCGTTTGGTGATTTCGTCGTTGATGGGGGTGAGCATCAGCTTCTTCACGTCTTCGCGTTTCTGACCGCTCTCTTTGGTCAATCCCAATGCCCAGCCGAGCTTGATATAGGAGCTCTCTGCCAGCATGTTGTCGGCGGGGATGATGCCGCGGGCCATCATGTCGCGGCCGGTGTCATAGACGAACATGTGGGTGTAGCCCCAAATGGTCTGCACGCTCATGTACTGGTGCACGCCGGCGTCAGTAGCTCTCTGTATGGCCTCGAACATGCCCTTGTTGACGTGGCCTAAGCCGGTGCCGTTCCATACGATGCCTTTGTACCCGTTGTCAACCAAGGCGTCCAGCACATCGGGTTTCATGCCCGGATAGTAGTAGAGGATGGCCACGCGGTCGTCGAACGTCGGTACGATGCGGGTGACGTTCGGGTCGTTGAGGGCCAAGCTGCGTTTGTAGTCATCGTAATTGGTGATGACCTCCACTTTGCGGTGCTGTTCGCCGTGGCGATGGTGGTTATAGACCTCCTTGATAGGCTGCACGCCGTCCTTGCGGTTCACCGTGGCTAACGGTGTGTCGCCGATGGTGCGGAAGGTGGAACGGTAGGAGTTGTGCATCTTTCGCACGCGGGTGCCGCGGTGCAGGAAGCCGTAGTCGTCGCTGGTGGGGCCGAACATGCAGACCATCACCTCGGCGATGTCACCGTGACCGGCAGCGGTCATGGCGTGCATGAGGTTCAAGGCCGCGTCGGAACTCGGACGGTCGGAGCTTCTCTGCGAACCGACCAATACCACGGGCATCGGCAGGTTCTGGCACATGTAGGTCAGTGCGGTGGCGGTGTGTGCCAACGTGTCTGTACCGTGACCGATGACGATGCCTTCGATGCCGGCCTTGATTTCGTCACCGATCTTCTTCGCCAATGCGATGTACTCTTTCGGCGACATGTTCTCGGAGAAGACGGCGAACACTTTCTCGGTTTCCAAATTGCAGATGTCGGCCAACTCGGGAACCGCGCCGTACAACTCGCCGGGCGAGAAGGCGGGAATCACCGCGCCGGTACGGTAGTCGAGGCGGGAGGCGATGGTGCCGCCGGTGCCCAGCAGCTTCACATGCGGCAATCCCGGGGTGTAGGGGAACGCCTTCTCCGGAATCTTGAAGACGGGCTGCGGGTCGCGCTCGCCCTTCATGTCAGTGATCGTCTCGATGTCGATGCCGATGTTGTAGCCAGTGGCCACCTTCATCACGATGTGGATGTCGTCGGTGTTCTCGGCACGGGGCAGGATTTTGCCCGAGAAGTGTCCGCGGGTGGTCTCCACTTCGGCTTTGTCCCACACGTGAACGTCGTGTTTTTTGAGCATTTCCAGTGATCTGCTTTTATATCCTTGGAATGTTACTTTGTCGTTATTTTCTTCCATATTTTTTCGTTTTTATTCCCAGGGCTCACTGCGTTCGCCATGGGTTGGCATTCTTCGGGCTTGCAGCCCTTTTGGAATTATGTTTGTTAATTATGATGGGCTAATTCGGTGAATGCGGCGTTGCCGACGGCATGTTGACGGGCGCAGCCGAGGATGTAGTTGCGCTTGTCCTCGTCGGTGGTGCGGTTGCGGCGCGGCCGGAAGACTTCGGCCATGATGCCCATGCTGTCTTCAATCTCCTCCTTTGTCATCTTCCGGTAACCGGTGAGATCTAGCAATTCGGCAAAATCGGCAGCTGGGCGCGCGAACATCAGCTTCAGCAGGTCGGGTGCAATGGCCTTGTCGAGACCTTCCGTCTTAAGGAAGGCAAACATGTCATGAATCCTGTCTGCATAGAACGGGATGCTGCCGTACTGGCCGTGCAGGTGTTTGAGTCTATGACCGAAGAAGGTGCCGAGATATTTCGGGCAGACGCCAAGTTCGGTGGTGATTTTCTTGATGAGCGGGAAGAAGTTGTGCGTGAAGATGTACTTGAAACAATCTTCCGGCACCCCCCAGGCAATCATCTGCGCGTAGCGGTCGGAGACTGCGTCAGGGATGTTCTTGCGCAAATTCTCGATGTAGTCGTTGGTCAACGGGATGGGGGCGGAGTCGGTGTCGGGGTACATGCGGTCGGCGCCGGGCAGCACTCGCTCGAAGATGGTGGTACCGTCGGGCAACGCCTTGCGGGTCTCCTGCGGCACACCGTCGAAGGCCATCAAGGCACGTTCCTCAATGACTTCCAGGGCGGTTTTCACGTCGTCCTCGGGCGCCCAGAAAATAATCTGCGCGTCGTTGTCGCTGGCGTTCAACGCTTTGGCGGCCTTCTCGAAGACGCTGCGGCTCACCACGTCCTCCAGATCCTCGCTGGTGGCCATGTTCGGACGTTCAAGGCAGGCGATGACTTTCAGTCTGTCGGCGAAATCACAGTAGAAGGGATGGCCGGGTTGGGTGAAATGAGAGAGCAAACCTGCGAACTGCGGCAGGTTGACAGCATAGACCTTCGCACCGCCCTTAATGGCGTCGGTGATGGGGTCGAAGTAGAAGTGGAACTGCTTGGGATCCAGTTCTGTATAGCTCATTTTCCAATCGTCTTTGCTGATGCGGGCTTTCAATTTGTCGCGGATGGCGAGCAGTGCCCACTGGCGGAAGCACTCCACGTGAGTGACCTCCGGAATCCATTTGGTGTGGGCCACGCCCTTCACCTCGATACGGGTGCCGCCAGTGCAGCTCACGTTCACATCCTCGCGGCCCGCGCCGATGCCCGTGCGCACGCGACCCGTGCTGCGGTTCAGGAAGCGGATGTAGTTACAGGCCTCCTCCACCTCGTCAGGGTTCACCATCTCAGGGTAGGTCACCGTCTCGATGAGCGGCATGCCCAGACGGTCGGTGCGATAGACGCGGGTATGCCCGATGTCGGAAACCTCGCGGCAGGCATCCTCCTCCACACTGAGCTGGATGAGGCGCACCTTCTTGTTGCGCAGCTGGATTTCACCGTCGATACCGAGGATGGCTGTTCTTTGGAAACCGGTCGGGATGGAACCGTCGAGGTACTGTTTACGGGTGATGTGCACCTCGCCCACGATTTTGAGCTTGGAGGCGAGGGCGATTTCGAGGGCGTATTGCAATGCCTCGGGATTGATGGGGAACGGAGGGGTGTCATCGACTTCGTAAGTGCACGCTGTGCGGTGCGCGATGCGGTAGATGATGTTCTTGCGTGTCTTGAACTCCATGAGCGCGGTGCCGTCATATTCGCCCATCTCGGAAAGGGTGGGGCGCATGTGGCGCAGCAGCTCCGCGTCGTACTGGTCCGGCTTTTGGAAGATGCCGGCAGGACAGCGGCAGAAGAGCTTCTCCTTGGTGGCTAACTGCTGGTGGACCTCCAGACCCGACATGAACCCGATGCGGTCGTAGTCGGCCTGGGTGGCCTGCTTGCGGTCAACATAGCCGATGGCTTTTCTGCTGGCCTCGTAATTCTCTTGTGGATTAATCGTTTGCATTCTTGTTCTTATTTGATTATTAGTACTTATCCCTTTATCGCCCCACATTGCGCTTCGCTTATGTGGATGTCCCCACATTGCGCTTCGCTTATATGGGGTTAATTGCACTTCGTGCGTGTTGCCTCTCCGAGGCTGCTCAAGGAAAGAGAAGCCTCGGAGAAACAAGCCGCAAAGATAGAAAATGTTTTTTTATTATTTTCTACGTTCAGTAAAAAATTTTTTCAAAAGTTCTGCACATTCGTCGGATAGCACCCCTTTGCGAACCTCGGCCCTGGAGGGGAATTTACCGTCGGTATAGACGCTGTAGCCGCGTTTCGGGTCGCTGGCGCCGAACACGAGGGTCTTTACCTGCGCGTGGGCGATGGCACCCGCGCACATGAGGCAGGGTTCCAAGGTCACATATAGCGTGCAGTCTTGCAAGTATTTGGCCCCCAGTGCGTTCGCGGCGGAAGTGATGGCCATCATTTCCGCATGGGCGGTCACGTCTTTCAAGGTTTCCGTCAGGTTGTGCCCCTTGGCAATCACTTGGTTGTCAAGCACCACGACCGCGCCCACGGGGATTTCTTCCTCGGCGTAGGCGTCTTCCGCCTCGTTCAAGGCGATGCGCATGTAGTATTCGTCGTTTAGCATGTTGTTATTTCGTGTTGGTTGCCTCGTGTTTGCCCCACACTGCGCTTCGCTTGTGTGTTGTTCCCCACACCGCGCTTCGCTTGTGTGTTGTTCCCCACACTGCGCTTCGCTTGTGTGTTGTTCCCCACACCGCGCTTCGCTTGTGTGTTGTTCCCCACACCGCGCTTCGCTTGTGTGTTGTTCCCCACACTGCGGCCTCCGGCCTTGTGTGGGGTTAATTGCGCTTCGCGCGTGTTGCCTCTCCGAGGCTGTTTAAGGAAAGTGTTTTATAATATTGGGGTTGATACATTCATAATTCATGATTCATGATTCGTTGCATATTGTTGATAGCGGGCATTCCTCGCAGTGCGGCTTGCGGGCGGTGCAGATGTAGCGGCCGTGGAGCAGGAGCCAGTGGTGGGTGCGGGAGATGTACTCCTTCGGGAAGTGCTTGACCAGCTCTTTCTCGACGGCTTCCGGGGTTTTGGCGGATTCGGGGACAAGACCGAGACGGTGCGAGACGCGGAAGACGTGCGTGTCGACGGGCATGGCGGCTTGGCCGAAGGCGAAGGCCAACACCACGTTGGCGGTCTTGCGGCCCACGCCCGGGAGCTTTGTCAGCTCCTCCATCGTGCAGGGAATCTGCCCGCTGAAGTCGCGGACGGCCATCTGCGCCATCTGCACGAGGTGACTGGCTTTGCTGTTCGGGTAAGATACCGATTTGATGTGTGTCAAAACCTCCTCTTCGGTGGCTTTCGCCAAGTCGGAGACGGTAGGGTAGGCGGCGAACAGCGCGGGCGTGACCATGTTGACGCGCTTGTCGGTACACTGCGCCGCGAGCATTGTGGCCACCAGCAACTCGTAAGGACTGCTATAATTTAATTCCGACTCCACATCGGGCTGGGCCTTGGAGAAGTAATCGATGATGTATTGGTATTTGGACATAGACTTTGGGTTAATATCACAGGGCTCTCTTTCTTTACCCGGGGCTGACACGTGTCAACCCTGTAGCCCTATGGAATATTGGCTGTCAATTCGCTGCTCACTAATCACTCTTCACTATTATTAATAAAATACGCCGTCACGGAATCCAGATAGGTCTTCGAAACCGGAATCTGTGGCAGGTTGGGTGCGCCGAAGTCAAGGTAGGGACCGTCTTTGTCCTTTCGCAGCAGCAGAATGTTGGCGAAATTGACCAGATAACTGCGGTGGCAACGCACAAAGCCGTACTTTTCCAGCTTGTCCTGCTGTTTCTTCAGCGTGCTGCGCAGAGTGAACCGCTCGGTGTTCTCCTTGTTCTTGTAGTAGATGTTGACGTAATTCTCGGCGGACTCTATATAATATATATGGTCAACCCGCAGGGAGAGCTGAAGCTCCTCCTTCTCGTCGAAGAAGTTGATGATTCGGCTGTTGCCGGGTTGTATGTCCGGCACCGTCTCGGCGACAACTTCTTTAACGGGTTGATCCACATCAGGTTCGGCAGTAGTGGATGCCGTGACGTGGTTGTCGAGGATAAAGTCTTCCCCGGAGAAATCGTTGGGAAAGGGGATCTCTTCTTCTTTGGGAGATTGTTGTGCAACAGATTGATTGTTAGCGGATTCGAGTTCAGAAATCTTCTCGTCTTTATATCGGGTGGAGAAGTAGAGATGCGCGATGATGGAGGGGATGACGATGATAGTGGGAACGTAGATCACTGCGCGGGTGAAGATTTCAGAGAAGTCGCGGGTGTCGTGTACCGCGAAATGGACAATCGTGGTGTAGAGAAACGCGATGAGCAACACCTCCAATATCAACCAGGAGAAATACTGTAAATAGTTGATTTTGTTTCGATTGTTCACTTGGTACATGATGATTTTGCTGATGCCCAGTACCAAGGTCCCGCTACTGACAATGATGAGCGTGTCGGTGAAAAGTTTCGCGCGGGTGAAGTGCTCAATATTGTACCAGGCCCCATGAAAAGGGGTGAAGATATTGACGAACAACAGGGAGAAAAAGAACACAAATACCAAATAGAAGGTGATATTGTCCTTCGTGAGGTAGTATTCGGGTATCTTTTGGTTCATCATAGCGGATATGAAATAACCCGCAAAAATAGCATTTTTTCAGATATGCTCTGCGCGCTGCCGCTGATTTTGTCCCGCAATGGACGATTTCGTCCCTGGCAGGCGCTTCTTGTCCCCCGAAGGCCGCTAATAATCACAATTTTAAGTTTTTTTAAGAGAAATGTGGTTTTTTTGCACCCCGAAATTTAAGACGAAAACCTATGGAATTGAAACACATTTATGACATCATGCTCCGTTATGAGGAGCGTCATCCGGAACAGAAAATCGCTTTGTCCGGCAAATTAGGAAAGAATAAGTGGAATGAATATACCCCGCAACAATACAAGAAGACGGCGAATGAGCTGAGTTGTGCATTGTTGGCGAAAGGGATCCGGAAGGGGGACAAGGTGGCGCTGATCTCCACAAACCGTCCCGAATGGACCATCACTCAAATGGCGGCGACGCAGATCGGCGCCGTGCTCGTGCCCATCTATCCCACCATCACTGCCGAAGATTACCACTACATCCTGCAGCATTGCGAGGCCAAGCTGGTCATCATGGAGGGGGAGATCGTGATGCGCAAGGTCCAGTCGGTGGCCGACAGGCTCCCCCAGCTGAAAGATATCTACACCTTCGCCGACCGCAAGGACTATCCTTACTGGGATCAGTTGATCGCCTTGGGCAGGGAGAATTACGATGAAGGGAAACTTCAGGAGCTGCGTGCAGCCAACGACGAGAAGGAGTGCGCTATGATCATCTACACCTCGGGAACCACAGGCACCCCGAAGGGTGTGATGCTCTCCCATTACAATATCATGTCTCAGATCGAGAACCTGAAGCAAATCCCGTCGAAGTGGTCGAAGAAGGGGTTGAGCTTCCTGCCGCTGTGCCACGCTTACGAAAATATGATCGTGCTGCTGTACCAATATCTTGGCATGACGGTTTACTATGTCTCCAACCTGGCCACGATTGCGGAGGCTATGCGCGAGGTGCATCCGACGATGATGACGGCCGTGCCGCGTGTGCTGGAGAAATTCTACGAGAAGATCGAGGCTTCCGGCAAGGCGAAGACGGGTGCCGCCCGCTCCATCTTCGAATGGGCGGTCAAGCTGGCGCTGAAATATAACATTGAGCCCGAAGACAGAACGGTGGCTTACAATATGCAGCATAAATTGGCCGACAAGTTGGTTTACAGCAAGATACGTAACGGATTGGGCGCCGACAACTTCGACATCCTCGTCTCTGGAGCGGCATCCCTGAAGCCGGAGCTCTGCTCTTTCTTCTCCGCCATCGGAATGCCGGTCTTCGAGGGCTACGGCATGACGGAGACCTCCCCCGTGATTGCGGTCTCCTGCCGTGAGAAATACGGTCGCGAGGCAAACACCGTGGGCTTCCCGTTGGGCGGTGTCGATGTGGCCATCACCAAGGAGGGCGAGATCATCTGCAGCGGTCACAACGTCATGATGGGTTACTACAAGGACGAGGCGCAGACCCGCGAGATCATCGACGAGAGCGGATGGCTGCACACCGGCGACATGGGCCGCTTCACCGAGCGCGGCCAGTTGGTCATCACCGGTCGTCTCAAAAATATTTTCAAGACCTCCATGGGCAAATATGTGAATCCCCAGATTATCGAGGAAAAGATGTCGCAATCCAAGTATATAGACCAGATTGTGGCGGTTGGCGAGAACCAGAAATTCGTTGCGGCTCTGATCGTTCCAAATTTTTCTGAAATTAAAGAGTGGTGTGAATCTGAAAAAATTATATATTCGCACCCGAAAGAGATGATTGGCAATCTGAATGTCAAGAATCTGATTAAGAGCGAGATAGACAAATATAACAAGGAGCTGAGTAAGACGGAAAATGTGATGAAGTTTGAAATTCTCGCCGACGAGTGGACGCAAGAGAACGGATTGTTGACCCCGACACTGAAAGTGAAGAGGAACAAAATCTCGAAAAAATATGCTGATTTGATTCAATCCATGTTTGAACATCAGTAGCAGTCTTACAAGTCGTTTGAGTCTTTCCCCAAGACGAGACTTGTTTTCATGTGTTGTGTTATGTGCGAGAGAGGCCTCCCCTACGGAGGCTTCTCTCAATTTTAAACCATGAAAAAACCGGCTTCGTGAGAGCCGGTTGTGCGATTTGAAACGGTAGATGGGAGGTTAGCGGATGTTTTCCTCCACCATCTCCTTGATGTAGCTCATCACCTCGGGCTCCTGCAGCGACACGCCGTCGAGGGCCTCGTAGAGCTCGTCGGTGTCCAAGACGTAGTCTGTCTCCGCTTTGCCCTCCTTGATTCTCTGGAAGTGCAGTACGAAGTGGATTTCGGGGTGCGCGGCGATGGTGAGCACCATCGTGCCGGCGAGGTCCCCCATGGGCGGACGGTCGAGGTGGGTGAGGCCGAACACGGCGGTCACCGTGGTGCCCACGCCTAATTCGCTCTCGATGGTCATCGAGCCGCCGGTCATCTCGGAGTTCTGCTTCAACAGCGGAAGTCCTAATCCCACTTTGCGCGTGGTGCGTGTGGTGAAGAAGGGGTTGATGACCTTTTCCACGGTCTCCTTGCTCATGCCGCAGCCGTCGTCCTTGAAGATCAGCGTCAGCGTGTCGGCATCGTGGTTCTCTAAGACCTCGAGGGTGATGTTGTTGGCTTTTGCACGGGTGGAATTCTGCAGAATGTCCATGATGTGCATCGACAAGTCTTTCATAACTAAGCGGTTAAGTACTTGTAGATTTGTCCTGCCACCTCAAAGGTCTGCTCGGTGGTGCCCAAGACGGGGATGTCTTCCTCCTTGGCCTGTTCCAGCATGTCGTCGTCGGGTTTGTTGCCCTTCACGAGGATGACACACGCCAACTCTTTCAGGGAGGCGATGGCGATGACGTTCTTGTGGGTCTGCAGGGTCACCCATACATGACCTTCCTGAGCGAAACCCATCACATCGCTCAGCAAATCAGAGACATAGCCGCCTTTGATTTCGGTGTCCATGTTGTCCTCACCACAGAAGACGGTGAGATTCATTTTTTCTACTAATTCTTTTACTGTCATTTCTTTCGATTATTTGTTGATTGTTTCTTACTTTGTGATTTAGAGGGGTTTCGAATCAAGACTTTAGACTTCAGACTTCAGACTTTTTGTGCTTTAAGTCAAAACCAAAAGTCTTGTTATGTAACTCTTTGTACATCATTTCTGTTGTTATCGTTTACCACTAATTCTTTAAGTCTTAAGTCTCAAGTCTTATGTCTCAAGTCTTAAGTCTCAAGTTTCAGCAGCACCTCCCG
>JAEEIG010000032.1 GCA_016281255.1 Bacteroidales bacterium | reverse complement strand
GGCCTTGTCGAAGGGCAGCGACTGTAACGCGTTGCGGAGGGTCTTGCGGCGGTAGTTGAAGGCGGTTTTCACCACCGTGCGGAAGGTCTTCTCGTCGCAGTTCAGCTTCTTGTCGAAGTTGCGGGTGAGACGGATGACGGCTGACTTCACCTGTGGCGGCGGCGTGAACTCATGCTCTCCTACGGTGAAGAGGTACTCGGTATCGTAATATGCTTGTAGCAAAACGCTTAGGATGCCGTACTGCTTGTTGCCCGCGTGCGCGCACACCCGCTCGGCCACCTCCTTTTGGAACATGCCCACGACCTCCACCACGGTCTCCTTCTCGTCCAAAACCTTGAACAGAATCTGCGAGGAGATGTTGTACGGGAAATTGCCGACAATCACTTTCGGGCCGTCATAAAACGAGGCCAGCGGATATTGCAGAAAGTCGCCGTGGATCAGATTGTTACCCAATTCTGGATAGTGAACCTGCAGATACTCAACGGATTCCTCGTCCAGCTCGATGACGGCGAACTGCGGGAACTCGCGTTGCAGGAGATACTGTGTCAACACCCCCATACCCGGTCCGATCTCTATCACATGCGCGTCGGGCGTGCGGATGGCGTCGGCGATGTCCTGCGCAATCGCCTGGTTATTCAGAAAATGCTGTCCTAAACGTTTCTTTGCTCGTACCATGTTTTTAGACTTGAGACTTGAGACTTAAGACTTAAGACTTTTGGGGTAAATTGATACTTTGTCATAAATTCAATTTCGTCCGTTTTCCGCCAAAGTCTTACGTCTTACGTCTCACGTCTAATTATCCGGCAAAAATACACAATTTTGTGATCTTTTGGATTTATGCATCCCTATGTCTTATATCTGCGTCGTTATTCCCAAGTATTTGGCAAGGGTCAACCAAGAGTCAGAGTGCTTCGTTGTTCGATAGTTCTTCAGTAGTTCTCCGATGTTTTATCGAAGAACTATCGAACAACTATCGAAGAACTATCGAAGAAATGAGGATGCATCCCCTTGCCAAATCCTTGCCAAATCCTTGCCAGCTACTTGGTTACGACCTTGTTGCTTCTTCTTGATGTGGTTCGCAAAACGACAACAGCAGAATTTTTGTATTTTTGCAACCCAAAATAATAGCGAACCGTCATGTTCAAATACCTCAAAGAGAAAAAGCGGAAACTGCTCCGATTCCTGTTCGGATCGTTTTCTTTCACCGCGCTGATGTTCACGTTCCAAGCCTGTTACGGGATGCCTGAAAGATCTGTGGAAGCTGACATACAAGGCAGAGTGACGGACATGGAAACCGGAGAACCTGTTGAAGGATTGCAGGTCACATCTGACATAGTCGGTCTCACCGACACCACCGACCGAAACGGGCAGTTCGTTGATCCGATGGGAAGACGTTCCCTGTACGAATGGGAGCAATACCGTTTTACCGTCACAGACATCGACGGTGCGGAGAACGGACAATACGAGACCTTGGACACGATGCTTCCGGCTATGGATTTAACCCAACCTTTACAACTGAAAGTAAAGCAAGTGTCTGACGCTCAGTGATATGGGTGTACTAAAACGTTTTCTGTCCCGTGTGTTTCGCAAGAATGAAACGGAAATACACGAATTGAACTATCTCTTTTGGGAGTGCACATGGCGGTGCAATCTCGCCTGCCGTCACTGCGGGTCGGATTGCAAGGCGGAGTCTAACGTGGACGACATGCCTTTTGCCGACTTCCTCCGCGCCATCGAACCTTTGGAGCAACGCTATCCCCGCGATACCGTCGTGATTGCCATCACGGGCGGGGAACCTTTGTTGCGCGCAGATTTGGCCGACTGCGGTCGCGCCCTACGCCGGCACGGATTCCGCTGGGGCATCGTCACCAACGGGATGCTCTACGACGAGGCGCGCCACCGCGAATTGGTGGCTGCCGGGCTGAGCTCCATCACCGTCAGTCTGGACGGTTTGGAAGAGACCCACAACTGGCTGCGGCAGCACCCGCAGAGTTTTCAGCGGGCGTTGCGGGCACTGCGCCTCATCGCCAACGACCCACGGCTGATCTACGATGTGGTCACCTGCGTCCACGGGCGGAATCTGAAGGAGTTGCCGCAACTGAAGGAGCTGCTCATCGCCAACGGCATACGGCATTGGCGGTTGTTCACCATCGCGCCCATCGGGCGGGCGGCGGGCGACCGCGATCTGATGCTCAGTCGCGCTCAGGTGGAAGAGATGCTGCAGTTCATCGCCGACACGCGCAAAGAGGGCCGTGTCGATCTGAAATTCAGTTGCGAAGCCTATACCGGCAAATACGAAGAAGAGGTGCGCGACAGCTATTTCTTCTGTCGTGCCGGCATCAACATCGGTTCGGTGCTGCTTAACGGCGACATCTCCGCCTGCCCGAACATTGACCGCTCGTTCCGACAGGGCAACATCTATGAGGACAACTTGTTAGATGTCTGGGACAACCGTTTCCACGTCATGCGCGACCGCACCTGGATGCGTTGCGGAATGTGCGCCTCCTGCAAAGACTTCAAGCAGTGTCTCGGCGGCGCCATGCATCTGCGACCGGGATATGGGGAGCCGGTTCGGAGATGCTATAGATTTTAATGGTTATTGGTTATAGGTTATGGGTTATTGAAGTTTAGAGTTTAAGGTTTATGGTTTAGATGTTTAGAAGCTTAGGCGGTTAGTATGGTCTTTCTTCATCGTTTTTCATCGCATCATCGCTTTTCATCGTCATTCATCGCATCATCGTATCATCGTATCATCGCATTATCGTATCAAAAAAATCCTCCTTCGCCCCACGAACACTTACAAAGATTTTATATATTTGCCGTTTTAGCATTGTAAAAGCAAATATCTGAATATCAATTTAATAACATAAAGATTATGCCGAAAATTTCCCAAAAAGGTGCAAGCATGCAGTCTTCCCCTATCCGGAAGCTCGTCCCGTTCTCTGATGCCGCCAAGAGCCGTGGCATCCATGTCTATCATTTGAACATCGGTCAACCCGACATCGAGACCCCGAAAGGTGCCCGTGACGCCGTGCGCAATGCCGACATCCCCGTGATCGCCTACAGCCACTCCGCCGGCAACCTCAGCTACCGCAAGAAACTGGTGGAATACTACCACAGCGTGGGCATCGAAGTCACCACCGATGAGATCATCGTCACCACCGGCGGCAGCGAAGGCCTCCTTTTCGCTTTCAACAGCTGCATGGATCCGGGCGACGAAATCATCATCCCCGAACCTTTCTACGCCAACTATAACGCTTTTGCCACCATGTGCGGCGTGGTGGTGAAACCCATCGTAT
>JAEEIG010000031.1 GCA_016281255.1 Bacteroidales bacterium | reverse complement strand
TAAACCTGTAAACCCGTAAATCCGTCAGCCCGTAAACCAAATCAATACCTCTCCACAAAATCTCTCACCAATTTGAAAACCGGCTCATACGTGTCGAAAATCGCGTTCTCATACGTGTCGAACGTGGTGTGGTAATAGGGGAATGCATCGCCGCTTTCGTTCTCGAAAAGGATGCTCGGCACGCCCTTCTCAGTGAACGGGTAGTGGTCGCTGTTTCCGGCTAACTCCCCGCGGTTCAGCCCTTTGAAGTAGCTCTTTTCGCCATTGATCTTGTCGAATGTCGCGAAGCCACGGTCGGAGTTGGTCTCCACGTACTGCACGGGGTTGTTGTCGCCGATCATATCGATGTTGATGAGAAACTTGATCTGCTCCAGCGGAACGATCGGATGGGCAACGAACCACTCGGAACCGCGCAGGTTGGCATCCTCACCGGAGAAGGAGATGAAGTACATGTCGAACTCGGGACGGTTCTGGGCGTAATAGGCCGCGAGCGTCACGATGGCCGCATTGCCGGAGGCGTTGTCGTTGGCACCGGCGTAGAAGACCTTCTTGCCGAGATTGCCGAGGTGGTCGTAGTGCGCCGTGAAGACGAAACAGCTGTCGTGCCGCTTGCCCTCCACCTTGGCGATGACGTTGAAAAGTTCGTAGTCCTTCAGGAACTTGTTCTCGATGTTGACGGTGATGCTCTGCGCGTCTTTCGGGAACTGGGAGGTGCACCAGATAACGGGTTTGCCTATGATGCGCTCGCCGTAAGCCTTATAGAACTTGAGATGCGGCTCCCAAGTCTGAATCATGCCGGCGTTGGTACAACCCTCTTTGCCCCAGATTTTCTGGAAATCCTGGTAATGGCGGTAGGAAAACCAGAAATCGCATACCACGAAGCAGTCCTTGTACTCGGGTTTCGCGAGGTCGGCGAACATCTTCTCGGAGTTGTAGTGGTTCGTATCGACATAGTAGAGTTTGTAAGTGCCGCTTACCCCTGGCGAGTACTCGCGCATGGAGAAATCCACCCCCGGAGTCAGCGGACGGCCATCGACGGACATCTCCATTTTGCCGGGGAAGGTGTTGATGTTGATGGTGAACGGCTGGCACACCACCTCATCTACACCCGCCTTTTTGTACTCCTTCTGCAGGTATTTCCCCGCCTTGTTGGCACCTCCGTAGGCATAGCCGCGCCCTTGGTATTTCGCGGAGGTCAACTCCTTGAGCACCTGTTTGTAATGCGCCAGATCCTGCGCTTGCAACGATATTCCCGGAATCACCGTCGCCATTATGATGGCCAATGCTATGATAATCAGTTTTTTCATCGTTATTATTTTTTTATCCGGTGCAAAAATACAATCTGTTTAGATAAATCATTTTCAAAAAACGGAATTATTTGACTATTGGATTCCAGGGGTTGCGCTTTGCTTACCCCTGGCTACCGAGTTCTTGCCCCTACGGGGCTGCTTAATGAAAGATTTTATATTTTTGCGCTTTTAATTGAAATAACAATGAAAAAACTGACAACTTTTTGTGCGATAGTTCTCGCTTTGATTGTGATGATGGCTTTCACGAATGGAAAAACCACCGAACCTCCCGCACAGGTGGAGGGTCACTATGTTTACGTGCATGCGTTTGACTACGACTTGCAGGGTTACCACCTCGATGTGCATGAATCTGGTACAATGGACTTTTTCCCTGACGGTACCGCTGTTGACTCCGCAGCGCAGATGTACTCGGTAATGATGGGGGATAGCGGTAAGGTGGTTTACGTGTTTAACTATGTCAGTCCCAGCCGCTGGAACCTCGATGGTGAGGATTTTTACTTCTCAGGCATCAAAGAGAGTTTCCGTATGGAGCTAATAGACTGCTCTTTTGTGGGTTGCGACTCGGCGCGTGTAGCTGAATTAGCGCAAGAGATCATCAAGGTTGTGAGCGGAAGTATTGACTATAAGTATAAATTCCACTTGGATACGCTTACAGAGGAGAAGATGCAGTGGAGCTTCACCTACCGTGATGGCCACAGCGACACGTGGAAGTTCTTTAGGAAACAGAACAGTCAATCGAAATAATGGATGAGAATATGCAGACAGCTTTTTTATAGCGTTTTTATACAATGAGATAAAAGCATAGTTCCTGGGTCTCCTTTACTTTTCGACAAGAAAATATGTAATTGTACTAAAAAAAATTATATTTTTGCCGCCTTTTTGGGTTAAGACCGTTTTTGGGGCTGGGAAAGAGAGGTCTAACGTAAAAATAACTATTTTAGAACGAATTAAGTTGTATGAAGTCTCATATTCTTCGAAACAGATGCGCGCAATACAGAGCGCCGCAAATTGCAAAAGAAAAGGGAATCTATCCATATTATAAGGCGATAGAGTCGGAACAGAGCACGGTGGTGAGAATCCAAGGCAAAGATGTGCTGATGTTCAGTTCGAACAGCTACCTCGGTCTTTCGAACGACCCGCGCCTGAAAGAGGCTGCCAAAGCAGCTATCGACAAATACGGCACGAGCTGTTCCGGTTCGCGCTTCCTTAACGGCACACTCGACATTCATGTTGAACTTGAGCAAAAACTTGCCCAATTGGTGGGAAAGGACGCTGCATTGTGCTTCAGCACGGGATTCCAGGTCAATCTCGGAGTGGTTTCCGCTCTCTGCGGCCGCAACGACTACCTGCTGCTTGACCGCCTCAACCACGCCTCCATCATCGAGGGAAGTCGTCTGGCATTCGGCAAATCGTTGAAATATGCCCACAACGACATGGAGAATTTGGAGAAATGCCTGCAGCAATGCGCCCCCGAAGCCATCAAGCTGATTGTGGCCGACGGTGTCTTCTCCATGGAGGGCGACATTGTCCCGTTGCCTGAAATGGTGGCATTGGCAGAGAAATACGATGCCGACATCATGCTTGACGACGCCCACTCTTTAGGCGTCTTGGGTCGTCAGGGCAGAGGAACCGCCGACCATTTCGGTCTGACCGACAAAGTGGATCTCATCATGGGTACTTTCTCGAAGTCGTTCGGCTCGTTGGGCGGTTTCATCGCTGCCGATGCCGACACCATCAACTACCTGAAACACAACGCCCGTTCGCTGATTTTCAGTGCCAGTATGCCGCCTTCCAACGTGGCGGCGGTCAGCAAGGCCATCGATATTATGGTGGATGAGCCCGAGCGTATTCAGCATCTTTGGGATGTAAGCGACTATGCCCGCAACCAGTTCAAGGAGAGAGGTTTTGACACGGGCCGCAGCGAAACGCCCATTATCCCGCTCTTCGTTCGCAACTCTGAAAAAGCCTTCTGGCTCTGTTCCCGCCTTTTGGAAGATGGCGTTTTCGTCACGCCGGTCATCGCGCCCGCCGTGCCCGAAAACGACGTGCTGATCCGTTTCGCGTTGATGGCCACCCACACCTACGCGCAGGTGGATGAAGCGATTGACAAGATCACAAAAGCGTTTAAGGAAGCCGGTATTATTTAGTCATGGTCGTTCTGGTCACAGGCATCTCCTCTGGTTTTGGTTTGGAAACCGCCCGACTGCTGTCGCAGGAGGGTCACATTGTGTATGGTACGGTGCGCCGTGAGGTGGATCCGTTGCCCGGTGTGCATTATCTGAAGGTGGATGTCCGTGATCGCGATGCCGTGAAAGATGCTGTGCAACAGGTGGTTGAGAAAGAGGGCCGCATCGATGTGCTGGTTAACAACGCTGGCATGGGCATCGGTGGACCCGTGGAGTTTGCCACGGAAGAGGAAATCCGCGAGCAGATGGATGCCAACTTCATGGGGCTGGTGCATTTTGTGACCGCCGTGCTGCCCTGTATGCGCCAGCAAGGAAAAGGCAAAATCATCGCGCTGAGCTCCATCGGCGGCGTGATGGGACTTCCCTTCCAGGGCTTCTATTCCGCCAGCAAGTTCGCCATCGAAGGCTATTGCGAAGCTTTGCGAATCGAAGTGCAACAATTTGGGATACAGGTTGTAGCACTACGTCCTGGCGATTTTTCCACCGGCTTCACCGCCAGCCGGAAAAAGACCGTCAATACCGAGGCAATGCGGGTTTACAGGACTTACGCCGAATCGATGGGAAAGGTGGAGCACGACGAGACCGGCGGCTTGAAACCGCAGGTGTTGGCCCGCAAAATCAGTCAAATCATCCGTAAAAAGAACCCGCGGCACGGTTACGTGGTGGCCTCGTTCGAGCAACGCCTCTCAGTACTGCTCAAACGTATCCTGCCCGCCCGCTGGTTCGCTAAAATCCTCGGAAGTTATTACAAATTGTAAAGGCAATGGGTGCATGTCCCTATTGTAGAGACACGCCATGGCGCGTCTCTACACGTGACGTTTATACGCTCTGCGCCGCATAAACGGATGGGTCTTGTAATCCCCGAAGAGCGTCTGCACTTTGTAGTTCTCCTCCAATTGCGGGTTCATGATGATGGTGCTGATGCCCCGCTTGATGCAGTTCTCGTGCAGGTATTTGAACAGCAACAACGGAATTCCACATTGTTGATACTCAGGTAATACGCCCATGATGAGCGCTTCCAAGGTGTCGTTTTTCTTCAAGGCTCTCAGAATGTGAAGGAAGCCGAAGGGGAACAGGCGGCCGTTGGATTTTTTAACCGCTTTGGAGAGGGAAGGCACGCAGAAAAGGAATCCCACCGGTTGGTCTTTCTCGTTCACGGCCACCGCCACGAAGTCTTTGTCCAAAATGGGCACGTAAGTCTTCAGGTATGCGGCTATCTGCTTGTCTGTCAGGGGCGAGAAGCCATGCAAAGGTGCAAAAGCCTCGTTATACATGTGGAAAATCTCCATGCCGTAGCGCTTGCACATGTCGTTCATGCTTTTGGGCTGGACGACATGGACTTGTGACCGCTCTTCAACCAAATTGGCAAACCGGAACACGGATGGCAGTTTGGGACTCACCTCCGCAGTTCGCTGGGTCCAATCGACCTCTTTCACGAAGCCGAGCTTCTCCAACATGGTCCCGTAATAGGGGTAATTGTAGAGGCAGGTGAACGGGCTCAGATGCTCGAAACCTTCCACCAGCAGACCCTCCTTGTCCATGTCGGTGAAACCCCACGGCCCGCGCATATCGGTGCGTCCGCGCTGACGGCCCCAATTTGCGACGGCGCCGATCAGGGCTTCCAGCACATTCTCGTCCTCGATGAAGTCGAGCCAGCCGAAGCGTACAAGTTTCTGCTCGTCGTCGGCCTTGTGGTTGATGATGGCGGCCACGCGTCCCACGATTTCATTGCCGCGAAAAGCTAAGAAGCAGTCGGCTTCGCAGAAATCGTAGGCACCGTTCTTCTCAGGATTGAAGGTGTCGTACTCGTCGCCTTCCAAAGCCGGCACCCAATTTTCACAATTTTTATAAAGATGAAGCGGAAAAGTCACAAACTGCTTCAGCTGCTTGCGACTCTCCACCTTGACAATGTTTATATCCATAATTTTCTATATCCATAATTATCTATTCGTCAAAAACCCGTCAAATCGAGCATAGGCAACAGGCAATAGTTTTACTTCTAAGCTTCTAAGCCTTAAACAGTTGCATGTGTGCTGACGTAATCAATGACTTCGCCTACAGTTTCGAATTTGGGAGTGCCTTCGAACTTGAATCCGAACTTGTTCTCTGCAGCGAGGCTGAGGAGCAGGATGGTGAGCGAGTCGAGACCGACATCGCGGACAAGTTGCGAATTCTCGTTGATAGTGGATAAGTCCTTCGAGGGTTTGATTTGAGTAAGGATTTCTTTCAATCCTTCAAAGATAGCTTCTCTTTCCATAAATTATTGATTACGTGATACTTTCAGGGCACCGGTGCGTTTGAAGTCCTCCTTGCGCACCGTGATTTTGCTGACTTGGTGCGTGCTTGGCAGCGTGGCGTT
The DNA here is from genome assembly GCA_016281255.1 of Bacteroidales bacterium. GTDB lineage: Bacteria > Bacteroidota > Bacteroidia > Bacteroidales > WCHB1-69 > F23-D06. The sequence continues at coordinate 7,938 of JAEEIG010000031.1, read as the reverse complement.
GACCTTGCCGACGAGTTCCTTGAAGTAGGCTTCGACTTCTTCCCAGGACTCGTTGCCAAACTCTTCCATACGCGGCAAAATTTCGATGGCAATCACCTGACGGCCATCCATTTCGTCCTCTTTCACGAGACAGTCGCGCAGTTTGTTGTCCTTGTAGAACGGTTCCTCGATGGTTTCAGGGCTGATGTTTTCGCCGTTGGATAGGATGATGAGGTTTTTGATGCGGCCCACGATGTACATGAAGCCGTCTTCGTCGAAGCGTACGAGGTCGCCGGTCTTGACCCAACCATCGGGAGTCAGTGTCTCAGCGGTCTTTTCGGGTTCTCCGTAGTAACCGAGGAAGACATTGTCGCCGCGGAACCACAGTTCTCCATCCACAACCTTGGCTTCCTGTTCAGGATAGAGTTTACCGACGGACGTGGGTCTGGTTTTTACGTCGATGTTGCCGGTGGTGAGGTTGGCACCTTCGGTCATGCCGTAACCGCCGAAGAGGTTGATGCCCAGTTCGTCGAATTCCCCGATGAGCTTCGGGGGCACGTTGGCCGCACCGGAAATGATGACTTTCAGTTCGCCGCCCAGGAAGGCTTTGCCGTACATCTTGACGAGACCCAGCAGGATTTCGCAGATGCCGGGAACGGCCACCATCATGGTGGGCCGGATGACGGGCAGCTTGCCGATAGTGTCTTTGGTGTTTCCGGCAGAATACCAGGAGGCACCTTTGTAGAGAACAGACAAAGTACTGTAAATCAGTCCGAAAACGTGGCTTAGGGGTAGCACACAAGCGTAGCGCTGGCAGCCGAGTTGGTGGCCGGGAGCGTACACGCCGTTCAATGCGCCGCGCATCAAGGCACGGTGGGGCAGGATGGCGCCTTTGGGCGCGCCCGTTGTGCCGCCCGTGAAGAAAATGGCGGCGGGGTCGTTCTTGTCAACCGTGACCGCCGGTGCGGTGTGGTCAGCGAGGTCCGTGATGGCAACGACTTTGCACGGAACCTCTTTCACATTTTCCATGAAAGCTTGTCCGGCAGCCAACACCTTGATACCGAACTTTACACAGCAGCCCGTAATGGCTTGGGCAGGCAGTTGTGCAGGCAGGTTGATGACTACATAACCCGCAGAGGTGACAGCGAGGAACATCTCCACAGCGTCGGTGGTCGAGTTGTCGAGAATAGCGACTTTGTCGCCTTTCTGCAGACCAAGACTGTTGAGAAAAGCGCGTTTGCGCGCAACACGGTCGCAGACTTGGCTGTAGGTATAGGTGTTCATCGTGTCGGAAAGGCAGGGCAGATCGGACCATTTTTGCTCAATCCAAGTTACAAATTCGGGAAGAGTGGGGATGTACTTCACCTGCGCAAGTTCCTCGGCAGGAAGCATGGATGGGAAATAGTGATTTTCTTGCATGTCTTTTATTCAATTTTTCGGCAAAAATAGGATTTATTTCGATAAGTCACTTTCTTACGATAACGCTACCGCTGCCTTGGTGGGTGGCAAGTATCAGCACTTCAGCGATTTGTACGTGCTCGGGCGCGTTGGCAGCGTAAACGGCCACGTCGGCGATGTCGTCGCCTGTGAGCGGCTTGATGCCCTTATAGACATTGGCTGCGCGTTCCGTGTCGCCATGGAAACGGGTGTTGCTGAAGTTGGTCTCCACTAAGCCGGGCTTCAGGTTTGTCACGCGGACAGCGCTGTTTGCCACATCGATGCGCAGACCGTCGGTGATGGTTTTCACCGCGGCTTTTGTGGCGCAATAGACGTTGCCGTTGGCGTATGCGGCATCACCGGCCACAGAACCGACGTTGATGATGTGTCCGCGGTCGCGGGCTATCATCCCGGGAACCACGAGCCGGGTCATCGTCAGCAAACCCTTGATGTTGGTGTCCACCATGGTGTCCCAGTCGTCATAGCTGCCTTCGTATTCGGGCTCCAGTCCGAGTGCCAGACCGGCATTGTTCACCAGCACATCGATTTCCTGCCACTCTTTCGGCAGCGTGTTGATGCACTCAGTGGCCTTTTCGCGGTCGCGCACGTCGAAAACCAATGTCAGCACCTGAGTGCCCTTGTCGGTCAACTCTTTGCGGATCTCTTCCAAACGTTGCGCATTACGACCCGTCAGAATCAGTCTGTCGCCATTGGCGGCGAATTTTCTGGCACAGCCAAGACCAATGCCGCTTGTTGCACCCGTGATTAATACAATCTTGTTCATAATCAATATATTACATTAAAAATTTTGTACAAATAATAGCTCACAAAGGTACATAAATTACGAATAAACGGCACAAAAAAAAGCACCTGCGAAAACAGGTGCCTTTCGTGTGGAGCGTATGAGAATCGAACTCACGACCTCTTGACTGCCAGTCAAACGCTCTAGCCAACTGAGCTAACGCCCCGACGTTGATCGAAATCGGCGGCAAAAATACGATTTTTTTCGATTCGCCCGACTGTTGAAATTTCTTTTCTTGAAGATTTTGCCTGTTGTTACTATGACGACATGGACCATGACAGTAACGTTGACTGTGACTAAGACTTCTGTTAACTTATTGTGAGATACGGTTTTACAAGCTGCAAATACTCGGGAGTGTATTGTGATTCCGCGTTTCGGATAAAGAAGCGGTATTCTGTTTCAGACCGGAGGAAGCGGCTGTATTCGCGCACGATACGATGGACGGGTTTGGTTGCCGTCGGGTGGATATGCACAGACCTCAGGCAATGCCATTTCCCGATGGTAAGCTGGTGAAATTCAGCCATTTCCGAGGGCGGAAGAATCAGTGCGAAACGACCGTTTTGGGACAAAAGAGCGTCAACACCGCCCACCAATTCCTGAAACGACAGTTGACCGTCGCCATGCTTGCTCTGTATCTTGCTTTTGTCCTGCGGTTTAAGATTTCCGTGAAAAAAAGGCGGATTGCTGACTATCAAGTCGAAATGCGGACTGTTTCCCTGATTAGCAAAGTCTTGCAACCGAATGTTTTCAAAGTGGAAACAGGATTTTGGCAATAAGGGGAAACGGTCGGCATTTCCTTGCGCTTCGGTGATGGAATCCGCATCTATATCAATGCCGAATATGGTCGGACACTGTTGTTGTTCAGCAAGTTGCTGTGCAATACAGAAGGCTATCACGCCGCAGCCACAGCCTATGTCGAGTACCGATTGGGCTGTCCCGGGATTCGTGAGCGCAGCTAACAGCACCGCATCGGTGCTGATTTTCAGCGTACTGCGCTCGTGTTCTAAGTCAAACTGCTTGAAATGAAACATTTACGTGGCTTTTGGCGAATGGCCATCAGCTGTGATGGTTATGAACAATAAACCTCCAACAGTTTCGCTTTCGGATCGGGGATGATTTGCAGCTGGTCGATTTCGGCGGGCACTACCACCACTTCGCCGGTCTCCATCCGTTCCTTGAAGTCGCCGGAGACGAGGAACACGCTGCCTTCCAAGCACATATAGATTACGAAAGAGTCTAATTGCGCGAACGATTTCTCCACCTGCATGTCCATGTCCAGCATATTGGTGTTGAAGAACGGGGAGTGCACCAAAGTGACGGTTTTGTTCTTTTCTGGAGCATATTTCACCTTAAAATCGCCCACATTTTCCTCGAAATGGATGGCATCCAAAGCCTCTTCGGTGTGCAGTTCGCGGCTGTTGCCGTTTTCGTCCACGCGGTTCCAGTCGAAAATGCGGAAGGTGATGTCGGACGGTTGCTGGATTTCCGCCAGCAACACGCCTTTGCCGATGGCGTGAACCGTTCCTGCAGGAATCATGAAGGTGTCGCCGGCTTTCACGGGATAGAATTTCAGAAGCGCTTCCAGCGTTCCCGCTTCCACTGCGCTCACGTACTGTTGTTCCGTGACTTTTTGATTAAAACCGACATACAATCCCGCGCCTTCGTCTGCTTCGATGACGTGCCACATTTCGGTTTTGCCGTTCTGCCCATATTTCTCCTGCGCCAGCGTGTCGTCTGGGTGAACCTGCACGGAGAGGTTGTCCTGCGCATCGATGAACTTGATGAGCAGCGGGAACCCGAGTCCATACTTTTCGTAGTTTTTCTCGCCCACGAAGTCGGTGAGATAGATTTCCAACAGCTCGTTGAGGTTGTTTTCCGCCAAGAAACCGTTGGAAACCACGGATTCATCCTCTACAAGTCCTGAAACCTCCCAGCTTTCGCCGCAGTTCCGCATCGGGCTGATTTTGTGCTTCAGAATGGTTTCGATTTTGTTGCCGCCCCAGATTTTCTCCTTCAGGATGGGCGTGAATTTCAAGGGATATAATGCTGACATATTATTGAACAGAGTAGTAGTTTCGGTTTTTATGTTGATATTCGGGGCGCACCTTGTCGGGATTGGAACCACGCACGTTTTTTTGGAACAACCACTTGCCGTCTTCTTCGATAAAGCCCTGATTCAGACTCGATTCCGGCACCATGTAGGCGGGCACGTTCTTCATCGATTCATCCATCGGAATCAGTTCCTCGAAGATAATCATGTCGCAACGGAGCCGTTTGTAGTCGTAATCGCGTGTTTTCGGGTTGTATTTGCCGGTGCTCACAAGATACTCCTGGTTTTCGTAGTTGAGGTATAGGGTGGCGTTTTTGGAGTATTCGAAGATGACGCGCGCCACCTTTTCGGAATAATTTTTGAAAACCCTTCCGCCGAAAATCGGGGTCATGTCTTTGTTAAAATGCAGAATCTCAATCAGTTTCTGGTTGGTGAACATGTTGTTGCCGTTCCAACCGAGGAGCGTGTAGTATGTGGTGTTCCTGTCCTTCACCGGAATCAGCTTGTAATAGACCGCACCATACCAACGGTTGTGGTTGCCAATCTGCGTTTTAGGGTAGTCGATGTTCTGCCGTTTGTCGTACAGCGGGTAGATGACGTGCTTCTTTCGCCCTTCGTTATAGACATGGATGAAGCCGAAATTCTCGATGTCGTAGTTGTTTTTCACCACATACCACGTGAAAATCTTGAAAACATTGTCGGGAGAGGCCAACACGCTGAAATTATTCACCGAATCCCATGTGTATTTGAACGCATCCGGCATCTGAAGCACCTCTTCCAGCAGGGTCATAAAGTCCTCATTCAGAGCCAGTCGGGTAGTTTCGTCGCTTTCGGCCATTACTCGGTCTCGCAGGTGGACGAGGCTGTCCTCCCACATACGGAACTCGGCCTTCTTTTGGGGGAAGGCCGTCGTGCAGCACATCAATGCCAGCGCCAATATGACCGAAACTCGTTTTAACATTTCAAAACAAACGGCAAAAATACAAAATATTGTATCCCTTTGCGCGAAAATCTTATACGCTAAAAATGTGAAATGGTTGCACAGTATTTTTCTATGTGCATGTTTGGGAATATAATGTATCTTTGCCGCCGCGAGTTTGCATTATGAAAAACAGGACTTTTCTATATATATTGGCCAAGTGCCGGCGGTTCATCAAAAAGCACTTTACGGACAGGACCACTGTCCTGATTCTCAGTGTGGTTATCGGGATGTTGGGGGCGGCGGCCGCCATCATCATCAAGAACTTGCTGCACTTCACCACCCGGTTGGTCAACCAGGCTTTCGCGGTGACCGACATCAACTATCTCTATCTGATTTTTCCGCCCATCGGTATATTCCTCACGCTGCTGTTTGTACGGCGGGTGGTGCGCGACAACCTCAGCCACGGGGTGAGTATCGTCCTGAAGTCCATCTGCAAAAGCGACGGCATGTTGCGTTTCCATAACGTCTATTCGTCGATGGTGGCAAGCGCCATCACCGTCGGGTTCGGCGGTTCCGTGGGTTTGGAGGCCCCGATTGTGCTCACCGGCAGTGCCATCGGTTCGAACGTGGCGCGTTTTTTCAACCTTAACACACGCCAGACCACTCTGCTGTTGGCGTGCGGCTCCACGGCCGCGATGGCCGCCATCTTCAAAGCGCCCATCGCCGCGTTGGTCTTCACTTTTGAGGTGCTGATGCTCGACCTGACAGGCAGCGCCATACTTCCCTTGCTGCTCTCCGCCGCCACCGGAACGGTGATGTCTGTGCTTTTTCTCGGTCAGGATGTGATGTTCACCATCAGCGGCACACAAGGTTTCTCGGTCCAGAATATCCCGTTTTACATCATTTTGGGTGCCCTCAGCGGCTTCATCTCTGTCTATTTCCTGCGCACTTCGCGTTGGCTGGAAAAACTGATGCGCAAAATCAAGAAGGTATATGTGCGGGCGATCATCGGCTCCTTGGCATTATGTCTGCTCATTTACCTCTTCCCGGCGTTCTACGGTGAAGGTTATAACAATATCAACGACCTGCTGCACGGCGAGTGGATTTCCGTGTTCAATAACTCTCCCTTGCTGAAGGTGATGGGTCATGAAGGCTTACTGGTGCTGGCGGTCATCGGCATCATCCTGATGAAGGTCTTCGCCACCACGTTCACCACCACGGCCGGCGGCGTGGGCGGCGTATTCGCCCCGACGCTCTTCATCGGCGCGTTCACCGGGTTTTTGGTGGCACACGTCGCCAACCTCTATCTGCACATCCAGCTGCCCTATGTGAACTTCATCCTCGCGGGTATGGCCGGCGTGATGACGGGCGTGATGCAAGCCCCGCTTACGGCTATGTTTCTAATCGCCGAATCTTCAACGGGTTACACGCTTCTGATCCCGCTGATGATTACCGCCGCCTGCTCCTACCTTTGCGTGAATCCGTTCGAGAAATATTCCGTTTACACCCAGCCGTTAGCCGAAAAAGACAACCTGCGCACTCACAACAAAGACAAATACGCCCTCCGCAAACTCCCTTGGCATCAGACTATTGACACCAATATCCTCACCATTCCCGTTCACAGTACCCTGCGCACCTATACCGATGTCATCGCACAATGCAAGCGCAACCTCTTTGTAGTCATCGACGAAAACAACCTCTTCTCGGGCCTCCTGGTGATGGACGACCACCGCGACGTTATTTTCAAACAGGAACTCTACGACAAAGTGCATGTCGAGGACCTGATGATTGAGCCCGAAGAGTTCATTTACGACGACGACACCGCAGCGAAAGTGCTGGAGAAGTTCAAACGCACCGGCAACTTCAACATGCCCGTCATCACCCGCGACCGCAAATATATCGGATTTGTTTCGAAGGCGAAATTCTTATCGGAATATCAGACCTTTATCGCAGACAACTCAGAAGACTGACTTTTGACCAATCACTAATCACCAATCACTAATCACCATTCACCATTCACCATTCACAAAAAAATGGAAATAATCAAAACCAAAATTGAAGGACTGTTAATCATCGAACCGACGGTTTTCAAAGATGACCGCGGGTATTTTTTCGAGAGTTATAACGAACAAAGATTCAAAGAGTTGGGCGTTTTGGACAATTTCGTGCAGGACAACCAGTCGTGCTCGCAGAAGGGAGTGGTGCGCGGGCTGCATTTCCAGAAGCCGCCGTATGCACAGGCCAAGCTCGTGCGGGTGTTGCGCGGTGCATGCCTCGATTTCGCGGTTGACATCCGTAAGGGCAGCCCCACCTACGGGAAATACGAATCCGTCCTGCTCACTGCTGAGAACTTCCGCCAATTCTACTTGCCAGCCGGCTTCGCGCACGGTTTCGCCGCCTTGGAGGACAACACCGTCTTCGCCTACAAGTGCTCCAACTTCTACAACAAAGCCTCCGAAGGCTGCATCCTGTTCAACGACAAAGACTTGAATATCGACTGGCAGGTGGAGAATCCGATCACGTCGGAGAAGGATATGCAGGGAGTGGCGTTTAAGGATTTCGTGTCGCCGTTTGAATACTAATTGTCAACGAAAAACAGTCAAAAAAAAACAAGCGACAACCTAAAACAGTCGCAGAATTGTTAACCCGTCAACTCGAATCAGTCGTAAGATACAAAAGTGACAACCTGAATCAGCGAATCACATAGAGTTAGTGTAGAGTTAGTGTAGAGTTAGTGTAGAGTTAGTG
>JAEEIG010000030.1 GCA_016281255.1 Bacteroidales bacterium | reverse complement strand
TGAAATTCGGGTTCACCTGCATGGGCTGTTCCACGCCTGCACGCTCGGTCAATGCTGATTCGTAATAGGGATTTGCCATGATTATTGCTGGTTGAAGTTGAATTTTACAGCGTCTTTCATCTCCTCGAAGTAATGGAAATGCATCCCTTCGATGAAATTTTCCTTGATGTCGTCAATGTCCTTTTTGTTCTCCTTGGACATCACAATGTCGAAGATGCCGCAGCGTTTGGCCGCCAGAATCTTCTCCTTGATGCCGCCCACGGGGAGGAGTTTTCCACGCAAGGTGATCTCGCCCGTCATGGCAACTTTCTCACGCACAGGTTTTTTCGTGAAAGCGGAGACCAATGCTGTGAGGATGGTGATGCCCGCCGAAGGACCGTCTTTCGGAGTCGCGCCTTCGGGCACGTGGATGTGTACCTTCTTGCTGTTGAAATCCTCGGGGTTGACACTATACTCTTCTGCGTGCGCCTTCAGGAATTCGTAGGCGATGGTGGCCGATTCCTTCATTACGTCGCCAAGGTTGCCCGTGAGGGTCATCTCGCCCTTTCCCGCACTCGTGAGTGCCTCTACGAAAAGGATTTCGCCGCCCACAGCCGTCCAGGCCAAACCAGTGGCCACGCCATAGACATCCTTGTCTAACGCCTTCTCAAGCTGGAAGATAGGGGAACCTAAGATCTCTTTCAGGTCTTCGGGTTTCACGTCGGGTGGCATGGTGCCGTCTTGTACCAACTGCGCCGCGCGTTTGCGGATGATCTTCGCGATGGTGCGCTCCAGTCCGCGCACACCCGACTCGCGGGTGTAGTCGCTGATGACCGCTTTCACCGTCTCCTCCGGTATGGTCAGCTGTTCATCGGTCAATCCGTTGTCTTTCAGTTGTTTCGGGATGAGGTGTTTTGTGGCAATCGCTAACTTCTCTTCCGCCAAATAGCCCGGGATGTCGATGATTTCCATGCGGTCGAGCAGGGCAGGGTGGATGCTGTTGAGGTTGTTGGCAGTGGCGATGAAGAGCACTTTCGAGAGATCGTATGGGGTTTCGAGGTAGTTGTCGTTGAAGGTGCTGTTCTGTTCTGGATCCATCACTTCGAGCAGAGCCGCCGACGGGTCGCCGTTGACGGTCATGCCGGAGACTTTGTCGATTTCGTCGAGCACGAAGACGGGGTTGGAGTAGCCCACCTTGCGCATGTTTTGGATGATGCGGCCGGGCATCGCGCCGATGTAGGTTTTGCGGTGGCCGCGGATTTCGGATTCGTCGTGCACGCCACCGAGGGAGATGCGGACGTACTTGCGCCCGATGGCTTCCGCGATGGAGCGACCGAGGGAGGTCTTGCCGACACCGGGAGGGCCTGCCAGGCACAGGATCGGGGACTTCATGTCGCCCTTCAGTTTCAGCACGGCCAAATATTCAATGATGCGCTCCTTCACTTTCTCCAGTCCGTAGTGGTCCTTGTCGAGAATTTCGCGGGTCTTCTTCAGGTCGAAGTTGTCCTCGCTGTATTCGTTCCACGGAAGGTCCAGCAGTAATTCCAAGTAGTTGAGTTGCACGGAGTAATCCGGGGACATGTAGTTGGTGCGCTGCAGTTTTTTGAACTCTTTTTCGAAGAGGTCGGCGGTTTCCTGATTCCATTTTTTCTTGGCGGCGCGTTCGCGCAGCTCGTCGAAATCCTTCTCCGTGGAAGGTCCGCCTAATTCTTCCTGGATTGTCTTCATCTGCTGGTTCAGGATATACTCGCGTTGCTGCTTTTCCATCTCCTGACTCGATTTGGTGTGGATCTGGTGTTTGATCTCCACGACCTGCAGCTCGTGGGTCAGCAGGGCAAGCACCTTGTCAGCGCGAATCATAATGTCCTGAGTTTCAAGAATCTCCTGTTTCTCTTCCACGGCGAGGGTAAGGTTGGAGACGATGAAATTGAGCAGGAAGGTGTTGCTTTCGATATTGTTGACAGCAGTGATCGCGTCGCGGGGCGTCCCGGGTGTGAGTTGCAGGATGTTGCCCATCGTTTCGCGAATCATGATCATCTTGGCCTTGAACTCCTCGGTGTCGGTGATGTCAGAATCCAAATCGTTGGTTGCGTAAGGAAGGACTGCACAGCGATAATAGGGACGGGTGTGGATGACGCGAGCGATCTCGAACGGTTTCACGCCTTGCACCACCATCATGATGTTGCCGTCGGGGATGTTGAGGGTCTTGAGGATGCGGGCGATGGTGCCCACGCGGTACATGTCCTTGATAGTCGGGTCTTCCACGTTGTTGTCGCGCTGTGCCACCACGCCGATGGGGGCGTCGGAGTTGGCGCAATCGCGGGCCAGCCTCAACGACTTCTCCCGACCGATGGTGATGGGGATGACCATGCCGGGGAAGAGGACCGTGTTCCGTAACGGAAGCAAGGGGACCTCATTGGGCAGTGGCTCTTCGCTCAGCTTGATTTCATCGTCCACGGACAGAATGGGAATGACATTCGACTCGCCACTCATAAAACCGCCTGCTGCAAAGATATCTTTAATCATTTCAAGAAATTACAATTCAAGAAGTTATTATAAAAAAAACTGACCTTTTTCGGGCTACAAAAAAGGTCAGCAAAAGTACAAAATATATGGATTATTTCGATTTGCCAGCTTCAAAATGGCGGGCATATTTGTTGCGGAATTTATCCACACGACCAGCGGTGTCAACCAACTTCATCTTGCCGGTGAAGAAAGGGTGAGAGGTGCTGGAAATTTCTAATTTCACGAGCGGATATTCATTTCCGTCTTCCCATACAATCGTATCTTTCGTGTTGACCGTTGACTTGGTGAGGAAGGCATAATCGTTGGACATGTCCTTGAAAACCACGGTTCTATACTCCTTAGGATGGATGTCTTTTTTCATATTATTTGATATTTTTTTTAGTCGTTAAAATTGGACGGCAAAAATACACTTTTTTTTGATATCAACAAGTGCCGTTTGAAATTTTTTTTCAAGAAGGTGGACGGAAGAGTCCGGTCTCTCTTTTTTCGCATTCAAATGTGTTCGTATAAACATTATTTTTGTATTTTTGCGACCTGATTTTTGGAATTATGAAATATAAGCGCATACTACTGAAATTAAGCGGCGAGTCGCTGACAGGTGACGACGGCTACGGTGTGAGTTACGATCATATCATGCACTATGCGACGGAAATCAAGTCGGCGGTGGATGCCGGCGTGCAGGTGGCGGTGGTCATCGGCGGCGGCAACATTTTCCGCGGCGTGCAGGGTGCATCTGCCGGTTTCGAACGCCGTCAGGGTGACCAAATGGGCATGTTGGCCACCGTCATCAACGCGTTGGCGGTACAAGGCGTGCTGGAGGAGATGGGGGTGAAGTCCAGAGTGTTGTCGGCTTGCCACATCGAAGGCGTATGCGAAAAGACCTCCTGGCGCAAGGCTATCGAGTCGCTGGAGGCTGGCTACGTGACCTTCATCGGCGGCGGAACGGGCAACCCGTTCTTCACAACCGACACCGGTGCCGCGCTCCGCGCCCTAGAAATCAAGGCGGATCTGCTTATCAAGGGCACCCGCGTGGACGGGGTCTATACCGCCGACCCCGAAAAGGACCCTGGCGCGGTGAAGTTCACGGAAATCTCCTTGGCGGAGGCTTACCAGAAGAACCTCAAGATTATGGACATGACCGCTTTTGCACTTTGTCAGGACAACAAAATGCCCATTTACGTCTATGATGCCAACACCAAAGGCAATCTGCTGAAGGTGCTCAATGGCGAACCTATCGGAACCCTCTTATTTTAAACTATATGGAAGAAAACAATCTGAACGCTCCTGAAATTTCCCCTGAAGAGGAACGCAAACTCGAAAAAATGGCGGCCAGAAGGACCTCCTTCAAAATCCATTTCGCCATTTTCCTGATTGCCAACGCTTTCCTTTGGGTGGTCTGGTTTTTCCTGTTCAAAGGCAAGGAGGATGCGACTTTCCTGAAAGCCATCCTGTTCGTGCTGATTGTATGGCTGCTCGCTGTGGACCTTCATTATATGATTGTCTATAAGTGGACCAAAACGTACAAGGAAAAGGAGCTCTCCTCGCTGAAGAAAAGACACATGGAACATCTACGTGAGATTGAGAACCTGAAGGCGGAAATGCTCAATAATGGGGATGAACAGGTTGAAACCGCCGTGGATGAGGAGGAAAACAGGCCCCGAAATAGTAGAATTATTGATTAAAAACGCAAAATAAGAAGTATGGATACACAAACTTGCTTGAAACAAGCGAAAGATAGCATGAACGCCACCGTGGCGCATTTCGACAAAGAACTGCAGAAAGTGCGTGCCGGAAAGGCCTCCCCTCAAATGCTGGACGGCATCAAGGTGGATTATTACGGCAACCCGACGCCCATCGACCAGGTGGCCAACGTGAACACCCCCGATGCTCACCAAATCGTGATTCAACCGTGGGAGCGCAATATGCTGCCCGTGATCGAGAAAGCCATTTTGGCCGCCAACATCGGCGTGACACCGCAAAACAACGGCGAATTCATCCGCCTGGTGATTCCCGCTCCGACCGAAGAGCGTCGTAAAGAGCTGGTGAAGAAAGCCAAACAGGATGCCGAGCAGACGAAAGTCGCCATCCGCAATATCCGCCGCACCGCTAACGACGACGCCAAGAAGCTGAAAGACGACGGCGTGGAAGAGGATGCCATCAAGAAATTGGAGACCGACATCCAGAAGGCTACCGACGAGGCTATCGGAAAGATCGACAAGATCATGGAAGCCAAGGAAAAAGAGATTATGACAGTTTAATTATCACCAATAAATTTAAAATTATGAATATTCCTGAAAATTTGAAGTATTCCCAGGACCACGAATGGTTAAAAGTGGATGGAGAATTTGCATTTGTGGGCATTTCTGCTCATGCAGCTAATGAATTAGGCGACATCGTTTTCCTCGATATCCCTTCTGTGGGTGAGACGTTGGACAAAGACGAAGTTTTCGGTTCTATCGAGGCTGTGAAGACCGTTGCCGATCTGTTGTTGCCCGTCGCCGGCGAAATCGTGGAGTTCAATGCAGCTCTCGAAAGCGAGCCCGCACTCGTGAACAGCGATCCTTACGGTGAAGGTTGGATTATCAAGATCAAAATGACCGACCCCGCTCAGGTGAACGACCTGATGGACGCCGCCGCTTACACCGCAATGCTCGGCTAATCAAATCCTCCGCAATACCGCGGATTGTTGAAAAAAAAGCCTGCGAATTTCGCAGGCTTTTTTTGATTAGGAGTATTTCCTTCTTAACAAATCGCAGAATGACAGGTAAGCGTCGGTTTTGGTGTCCCAGAAGAACTTCTGTTTCAGTTGCTCGAGGCAGTCGAAGGCCTCTTCCAAATTCCGGCATTCGTTCAGCTGATGGATGGACGCGCTGAAGTCCTCGCCGCGATTGTGGAACAACTCTTTGATGTAGATGAACTTGTCGTTGATGGAAATCGCTTTGGTCAAATCGCCGACTTTGGCGTGTTGGTATTGGCTGCTGATGGAGTGGTCTTCGCGTTTCTCGTTAAAGAGGTCGTTCAGGGAGCGTTGCGGCTTCGGCTGTTGCGGCTTGGGCTGTTCCGGAACGGGTCGTTTCGGGGTTGTTGCGGGCTTCGGGGCCTCCACCGGCTTTGGCTGCTCCACAGGCTGTTGCGGTTTTGGCTCGGGCTTTACTTCCGTTTTCGGGTGCGCGACGGGTTGCGAGGGAGCGGCCTTCGGCGGGATGAACTGCAGGATGTCGTCCTCGGCGTGACTCTCTTCCGGTGCCTCGGCTTGCACATGAATCTCGAAATCGGGTTCGATGAAAAGTTCTTTCGCGTCGTCTTGCATCTTCTCGGGATCGCTTTCGGGCTCCGGTGTCTCTCGGGTCTCTATCTTGTCGAAGATGTCGGTTTCGGGGACGGTCTCCACGGGTTTCCCGATTTCGGCTTTCGGGGTCGTGGCGTGTGCTTCCTGAGCCCCGTTGATCTCCTCCGCCAGCTCTTTCAGCTCCTTCTCCACCACGGCGTAGCTTTCGTGCTCGGTGTCGAAGAAGAGATCGACATCCTCCTCCATCGTTTTCGCGGGTGAGTATTCCCGTTTGGGGATCAGCTCCGGCTCGGGTTTGGGTGTTGCCGCAGGATACTCCTCCGTCTCCTTTGCGGCGATTCGAACATACAACTTTCTCAGTTTCTCCAACAGGATTTCCTTTTCAATGAGTGCCAATTTGGTCTCTTTTGAACTGTCAGATAGCCAGTTGTCAATCAATTCCGACATTTTTTGATATGCGTCGTTCATTTTTTTATGGTTTTGGTATCCGGTTAATGATTTTTATTATAATTTTGCACTCGAAAAAAGCGCACAAAAATACGAAAATTATACATATTAGGAAAAAATGTTTTTAGAAAATAAAGCGAGCAGAAATCATAAAAAAGGTTGGATTGAGGTGATATGCGGGTCCATGTTTTCCGGGAAAACGGAGGAATTGCTGCGTCGTGTCCGTCGCGCGGAGTTCGCCAATCAGAAAATCGAGCTCTTCAAGCCGGCCATAGACATCCGTTACGAAGAAACGGAAGTGGTGTCGCATAATGAAAACTCGCGCATCTCCACCCCGGTCAACAACTCCTCGGAAATCTTGCTGTACGTCAATATGAGCGACGTGCAGGTGGTGGCCATTGATGAGGTCCAGTTCTTCGACGAGGGGATTGTGGATGTTTGTAACCGGTTGGCCAACGCCGGCATACGTGTGATTGTCAGCGGGCTGGATATGGACTATAAGGGAGAGCCTTTCGGCCCGATGCCCAAACTCATGGCGGTGGCCGAATATGTCAGCAAACAGCATGCCATCTGCACGCGTTGCGGCGACCTCGCACAGTTCTCCCACCGTGTTGTGGCGAACGAGCAGCAGGTGCTCTTAGGCGAAAAAGATTCCTACGAGCCGCTCTGCCGACACTGTTTTAACGAGGTGACAAACCATAATTGAGTACTTTCCTTACGAAGCCCCTGGGGCTGTCAGCCCTTGTTTTCATGCGAGGACATCTTGACGTTTCACATCGCACACAGTGATCACCGCCATCGCCCCCCAAACGATGACGGAAAGTTTGTCGGTGTCGAGGAAGTTGTTCAGAAAACCGTGGGTAAAGTAGGTTGTCAAAGCTAAAGTTACACACAAAGATAAGATTTTCAATGTTTTGTCTTCGGCGTAGATGTAGGTTTTAATGCCAATGATGAGAAACACGATTACCATGGCGATGACCGTGAGGGCACCTGGTATGCCTGTTTCCGCGCACGAACCGATGTATTCGCTGTGGGCGTTGCCTCCGTCACCGAAGTCGGTGGAAATAATGGTCCGATAATATCCGACTTGGAAAGGGGCATATTCAAACTGGTAAGTTCCCGGCCCCCAGCCAAATACAGGTCTCTCTTTGATCATCCCGAAAGCAGCGGTCCAACGGTTGATACGCTCCATGTTGGAGGCATCTGTGCTGATATTCGACATCGATTGGATGTGCTCCACGAAATTACCGGACGAATCCTGACTGTTCCGGCTCATCTTGTACAGAATGTCGTCTGCGTAGAAAAAGAGCAGGGCGCCGACAACCAGTCCGCCTGTCACCAGCCATGAAAGCTTGATGCGGAGCTTGAGAATCACCAACACACCGATAGCCGCGGCCATGCTGAGCCATGCCGCACGGCTGTAGGACAGGTAAAACCCGACGAACAGAATAACCGAGACGACTATATAGAATATATAGTGTTGGGATTTGTTCCCGGGCAGGAAGATGAACCCCACGGTGAGCGGAAGCATGAAGGCCAGGGCAGCGCCGTAGGCTGTGTGGTCGTTGTAGAAAGGTGACATGACGTAGTGCGCATAGTGCTCGTCGAAGCCGCTGAGCGCGTGTTGGTAAGTGACGATGAGGACAATGATGGCCAGACCGAGCGCGTAGCAGTTGAAATAGCGCACGGCGTTTCTCAGGTCGTCAGCCGCCAATTGCATGAAAAACCAGTAACAGGAGGTGATGAACCATAACTTGGAGGCGAAAAACTTGAGCGAAATCACGGGACGCACGCTGGTGAGACAGGTGAACAGCATCCAGCCGAGATAGACGAATATCGCAATGGATAGCGGATGCTTCAGGAATTCCCGTTTGATACGCAAATCGTAGAGGATACGGGCGAAAAAGATCAAGGTGAGGGTGATCATCAGGGCCTCGGAAGGTAGCGAGAGCCCCAAATGGATGTTTTTGCTGCTTACAATCACCGAAAACGGGGTGCTGAAAGCCACCAGGTACATAGCCAAGTCGGCATGGAAAAAGACAAGATATAACCCCGCCAAGGCCACCGTAATCAGTTGAATAGCTGGGAATTCCCTGATTATCGAGTAGCCATTGGCCACCACAAGCGCCATCGCGACCAAAAAAGCGATAATCTGTCGCCTATTGATCTTGCGAATCTGCTGCAATATCTTTTCTGTCAGGCTGGTTTTCAACTCTTTCGATTATTAATAGCACCAATATCGTCAGGACAAAGGCGCACAGCGTGGAAATCAGGACGATGAGAGATTTCTTGGGATAGAATTTTTTATCCGCGACCTTGGGGTTGTCGATGACAAATTTCACGGGCATGATGGTGGTCATATCCATTTTGGCGTCCATCATTTTCTGTTTGCACAGCGCGTGATATTTGCTGAAGTTGTACTCCAAATCCTGGTAAGAGGTGAGCTGTGCACCGTATTTTGCGATGGTGTCTTGCTCTTTCTGGATGCGTTGCATAGCAGCAGTGTTGCCTTGTGCGGCGGCGATGGCGTATTGCTGGGTGAGACGTTCGCTCTGTGTTTTCACATCGAAAACCCCGTGTTTCATGATTTCACAAATGGAGTCGTTCACATCAGCGATGGCGCGTTCCACTGAATCCAGCTGAATTTGAAGGATGTCGTAGGCGGCCTGCGCACGTTCTTTCTCCACATTGTTTTTGATGGTGTCGAGCCAGCGCACTACATCCAAGGTCATCTCGTAGGCGCGTTGCGGGTCCCAGTCGCTCATGGAGACGGAAATCGCACCGTATTCCGTCCGCTTGACGGTCATGTTGTTCGTGATGGTCTTGTATAACTTGGTCTTTCCGCCTTTTTTGTCGAGGTCAATGTTGTAATATTCCGCCAGATGGTATTTCTCAATTAAAGAGTCCTTGATGGAGACGGCATTCAGGAACGGCAACATCTGCTCGGTCTCGTCCACAGTGGCCAAGGCCTTGATTTCCAGGCGTTCGTTGTAGTTCTGCTCGTTTAACAAAATTTTTGAAACGGAACTGGTGCGCGGAGCGTAAAGCAGGGCGGTCGATTTGAAGCGCGGTCGCACCAAAAAAGAGCAGGCGGCCGACACGACGAAGGCGGCTCCACAGACGATCAGCAGCCATTTCCGCCATTTCCACATAAATTGTAACAGACTGAAAGCGTTGTACTTGTCTTTGTTTTCCATTCGCTATGATGATTTTTTGATTACAAAATCGATTATTTCATTGAACCCTGTTGTTTAGATCAAGCCGAGTTCCATTTTGGCGGCCTCGGTCATGCATTCCATCGTCCAGGGTGGGTCGAAGGTGACGTCCACCACCACGTTGTTCACCCCGGGAATCATCTGCACGCGGGTCTGTACCTCCATGGGCAGGCTTTCGGCCACGGGGCAGTTGGGTGCGGTCAGCGTCATCAGGATGTAAACGTCGTTGTTCGCGTTCACTTCTAACTTGTAGATAAATCCTAATTCCCAGATGTTTACGGGGATTTCCGGGTCGTAAATGGAATTGAGAACTTCAATTACCTTGTTTTTCATACACTTATACTTTTTTGCAAAAATAACAAATCTTAACGTATTTTTATGCTTTTTAGTGTGTTTTTTTTCAACAACACGGAAGACATAATTTTTTTGTACTTTTGCTGCCGTTTTTAAAATCTTAAAGTATGTTGAACTATTTTCATGATGTCCCTTTTTCGGTGACCATTTGTGACAAAGACGGTAAAATTTTGGAGATGAACGACAGGGCCGAGCAGGTGCTCAGCCACGGCAAACATATAATTGGCCAGAATCTGCTGGATTGTCATCCGGAACCTGCCCGCACGAAGTTGGCCAACATGTTGCAAAACCACAATCTGAACGCTTATACCATCGAGAAAAACGGCGTCAAGAAACTGATTTACCAATCTCCTTGGTTTGAAAACGGCGAATTCGCGGGTTACATCGAACTCTCTATGGAGTTGCCCGCCGAGATGCCGCATTTTGTTCGTCAACCGAAACAATAGCTTACACGCTTGGGCGTTTAACTGTAATCGCGTTACCACCTAACCCAAAAGAAATGACCAAAGATCAAGAAATCACTTACGGAATGCGTCCCGTTTTCGAGGCGATTGAGAGCGGAAAAACGATAGATAAAGTGCTGTTCCAGAAAGGGTTGCAAGGCGATTTGTTTAAGCAGCTCTTCTATGAGGTGCGGCAGCGCAAGATCCCCTTTCAATATGTGCCGCAAGAGAAACTGAACCGCATCACCCGACAGAACCACCAGGGTGTTGTGGCATTCCTTTCGGCCATCGAATATTGCGACATTTTCAACATTGTTCCTGCGATTTTCGAAGAGGGGCGTGTGCCCTTTCTGTTGATGCTCGACAAAATCACGGATGTGCGGAATGTGGGTGCCATCGCGCGTTCGGCCGAGTGTGCGGGCGTGGATGCCATTATCCTGCCTTTGAATGGGGGCGCGCAACTCAACGAGGATGCCGTGAAGAGCTCCGCAGGAGCACTGCATAAAGTACCCGTCTGCCGTCACTCTAACTTGGTGGAGGTGATCAACTATTTGAAAGACAGTGGCATTGAAGTGATCGGTGTGACGGAAAAAGCCAATCATGCGCACTATAACAAAGACTTCACGCAGCCTGTCTGCCTGATTATGGGCAATGAGTATGAAGGCATCGCGTGGGACTATCTGAGGCTTTGCAACGACACGATCAATATCCCGATGGTGGGCACCATCCGTTCGCTCAACGTCTCTGTCGCAACGGGCATTGCTTTGTTTGAAGTGGTGAAACAACGAGATCCTGTGAAAGAATGAAAATAGGCGTACTCTCCGACACCCACGGCTTTCTGCATCCCGATGCGTACTCTTTTTTTGAAGGTTGCGATGAGATTTGGCATGCCGGTGATATCGTGAACGACTCCATCTTGGATGAGTTGCGACTGATAGCACCCAAAGTCCGTGCAGTTTACGGCAACTGCGATGACTGGGATATCCGTCGCGAAATTGATGAGTATGAGGTGTTCACTTGCGAAAAACACAAAGTCGCGCTGATGCACATTGTGGGTTCACCCGGCCGTTACCAACCCAAGGCCCTGCAAATAATTCGCGAGGAGAAACCGACCATCTTTGTGGCAGGCCACTCCCACATTCTCAAAATCATGTATGACAAATACCATAATCTCCTGTTTATCAATCCGGGAGCGGCAGGGTTGTATGGCATTCACACCCGTCTGACCATGTTGCGATTCGAGATTGAAGGCGAGGAGGTGAAAAACATGGAAATTTATGACATTCCCAAACAAACCCCTGTAAAATGATCGATAAAGAACCGATAATCACAGTGTTAGGACCTACGGCCACGGGCAAGACCGGCGTGGCGGTGCGTATTGCTGCCGAGTTGGGTGGCGAAATCGTCAGTGCCGACTCCCGTCAGGTGTTCCGTCGCATGGATATCGGCTCGGGGAAGGATTTGTCTGAGTATCAATACGATGGACAACCAATCCCCTATCATCTCATTGATATTGAGGAACCTGGCGTCGAGTACAATGTGTTTCGCTACCAGCAGGCAGCCTACGAGGCGATGGAGGAAATTCGTTCCCGAAGCCATCGTATCGTGTTTTGCGGGGGCAGCGGCATGTATGTGGAGGCGGTGCTGCGAGGCTACCGGCTCTTTCCAGTCCCGGAGAACGAAAGATTGCGAACCGAGTTGGAAAAGCATACGGATGAGGAACTTACGGCGATGTTGGCCTCTTACAAATCGTTGCATAACGACACGGACACTTCGGAGCGTCTGCGGCTTGTCCGCGCCATTGAGATTGAGGACTATTACGCCCGGCATCCCGAATTGAGCGAGCGTGTCCGCCCTTTGGATTCCGCTGTTATCGGACTGTGCGGGGAGCGCGACAAAATCCGTGAGCGCATTACCCGCAGGTTGCAGGCTCGTCTGCAGGAGGGGATGATCGAAGAGGTGAAATCGCTGCTTGATGAAGGTGTGCCCGCCGAAAGGCTTATCCGTTATGGTCTTGAATACAAGTTTGTCACCCAATATCTTTTGGGTGAATTGCATTATGGCGACATGGTGAGTCTGCTCAACACCGCAATCCATCAATTCTCGAAACGGCAGATGACCTGGTTCCGCCGCATGGAGCGCATGGGGTTCAACATCCGCTGGGTGAACGCCGATCTGCCGGAAGAGGAGAAGTTCCGGCAGATATACCATTGGTTGCGTGAAGACGGGATTCAGATATAAAAAAGAGGAGTTGCTTAGAACAACTCCCCTTGTCCGGAGACATATCTTGATTTACCTAAGTGCGTGAAAGCCAAATCAGTGGCTTCGCGCCCGCGCGGTGTGCGCATCAGGTAGCCTTCCTGAATCAGGAACGGCTCATAAACCTCTTCGATGGTGCCGGAATCTTCGCCCACCGCGGTGGCGATGGTGCTCAATCCCACCGGACCTCCCTTGAACTTTTCGATGATGGTGCTCAAGATGCGGTTGTCCATTTCGTCCAGACCGTGCTTATCGACATTCAAGGCGGTCAGGGCGACCTGTGTGATGGGCAGCGTGATGGTTCCGTCTCCCTTGATTTGGGCAAAGTCGCGGACACGGCGCAGCAACAGGTTGGCGATACGGGGTGTGCCACGACTGCGGCTGGCAATTTCGTAAGCGGCATCTTCGTCGATAGGAATGTCCAAAATGGAGGCAGAACGCTTGATGATGTTACCAAGTGTTTGGGCATCATAGTATTGCAATCGCAGGTTGATGCCGAAACGGGACCTCAGCGGCGCTGTCAGCAATCCGGAACGGGTGGTGGCCCCCACCAATGTGAACGGGTTGATGGATATCTGCACGCTTCGCGCGCTCGGACCGCTGTCAATCATGATGTCGATTTTGTAATCCTCCATCGCCGAGTAGAGATATTCCTCCACCACGGGCGACAGACGGTGGATTTCATCGATAAAGAGCACGTCATGAGGCTCGAGATTGGTGAGCAGACCTGCCAGGTCGCCGGGCTTGTCGATCACCGGTCCGGAGGTCACGCGCACATTCACGCCCATCTCGTTGCCGATAATATGCGACAATGTGGTTTTGCCCAAACCGGGCGGACCATGCAGCAACACATGATCCAATGCTTCGCCACGACCTTTCGCCGCATGAACGAAGACCATCAGGTTCTCTAAAACCTGCTGCTGGCCTTGGAAGTCGGTGAACTGCGCGGGACGTATGGCGCGTTCGAACTCCTTGTCAGAAGCCGACAACCGTTGTTGTGAAGGATCCAAATTCTCGTTCATGATGCGCTTAATGTTGATGTTTGTCCAATCGGTTCAGCCCTAAGATGGCCGGTTCGAAGTTCGTGGAGAGCTTCAGGGCCTCCTCATAATCCTTCCGTGCGGCGACATAATTGCCCATATACTCGTATGCGACACCGCGATTGCAGACGGCATACACGAACTGAGGGTTGATTTGCAGCACCCGGGTGAAAAGATCCACGGCCTCGTCATATTTTTTGATGTTGTCGTCCAAGTACATGTACCCCAAGTTGTTGAGGGACGGAATATGGGTCGAGTCGATGGCGATGGCCGTCTTGTACTCTTGTTCCGCCTCCTCCATCTTGTCCATGTCTTGGAACATCTTGCCCAAGTTGTAGTGCAGTTCCACATTCCTGGGGTCCACCTTCAACCCGTTTTGATAGTAAGAGATGGCAATCGGGTCGTTCTGTTGCTGATAGAAGTAGCCGAGTTCGAGGTATGCCTTGGTCTCTTTTGGGTCTTGGTCGATCACTAACTGCAACATGCGCAGATAGCCTACCGTGTCTTGCATGTCTTTTAACATAAAGGCTTTGATCAGGTAGGCTTTGGGATTGTGCGGCTGGCGTTGCACGGCCTCGTCGATGGTCTTCTCACAATCTTCGAACTGACGTGTATGGAACTGAAGTTCAGCCAGTTTCAGCCTTGCCTCATTGTTGTCTTCATCCGTGGAGATGGCCTTGAGCAGCATCTCTTCCGTCAGGTCGGTTTCATGCTGTGCGAAGTAGAGGTCTGAGAGCATCACATAATACTTGCTGCTGTCGGGCTGCAACTTGATGGCGGTCTGCATATCGGCAATGCCTTTGTCAATATTCTCGTGAAGATAGTAATACTGCGCCCGTTTGTAATAATTTTCGGACTTTTTCGGGTGCTTGTCGATGTTGATGCACAATTCAGCCAATTCCGGCGGCAGGTCGGCATATTGGTTCTTGTTTTTGCAGCCGTAAGCGAAAACTAATAGTATTGCCAGTATGCAGGTGATAATTTTTCTCATTATGTCTGTTTGCTAATTCAAGTTTCAAGTTTCAGGTTTGCCTATTGTCTGCTCTCCTTGATGGCTTCGCGAATCTTGGCCTCGATTTCGTCGGAAAGCTCGGGATTGTCGTTGAGCAGCTGTTTCACGCTGTCGCGGCCTTGGGCGAGCTTGGATTCGCCGTAGGAGAACCAGGAACCGGATTTCTTGATGATGTTGTATTCGACACCGAGATCGACGATTTCGCCGGTTTTGGAGATACCTTCGCCGAACATGATGTCGAATTCGGCAGTGCGGAACGGGGGTGCCACTTTGTTCTTCACCACCTCGACTTTCACGTGGTTGCCGATGGCGGTGTCACCGTCTTTGATTTGCGACTGTCTGCGGATGTCCAAACGCACGGATGCGTAGAACTTCAATGCGTTACCGCCGGTGGTTGTCTCGGGGTTGCCGAACAGGATGCCGATCTTTTCACGCAATTGGTTGATGAAGATGCAGCAACATCCTGTCTTGTTGATGGTTGCGGTCAGTTTGCGCAAAGCTTGCGACATCAGGCGGGCTTGCAGGCCGACTTTGGAGTCGCCCATGTCGCCTTCGATTTCGCTCTTGGGGGTGTGGTCGGCCACGGAGTCGATGACGATGATGTCGATGGCGCCGGAGCGGATGAGGTTGTCGGCGATTTCGAGGGCTTGCTCGCCGTTGTCGGGCTGCGAAATCAGCAATTCGGCGGTGTTGACGCCTAATTTTTCGGCGTAAAAGCGGTCAAAGGCGTGCTCCGCATCGATGAAAGCGGCGATGCCGCCCTGCTTTTGCGCCTCCGCGATGGCGTGGATGGCCAGCGTGGTCTTACCGGAGGACTCAGGTCCGTAAATCTCTACTATTCTGCCTTTCGGGAAACCGCCCACACCCAAGGCCGTGTCCAGACCGATGGAGCCGGTGGAGATGACATCCATCTCCTCGATATGGGTCTCCCCCATGCGCATGATGGAGCCCTTTCCGAAAGTTTTTTCAAGTTTTTCGAGTGTAGAATTGAGTACTTTCAGCTTTTCAGCATTGACATTGTTTTTGATTTCTTCTTTTTCCATTGTTTGATAGGTTTATAATTTCTTTTTTTTTTCGAGGGGGCAAAGTTACGATTTTTTTCAATTCAGCTGTATGGCGTTGGGTTTCATAATTGAATATGGCTTTCTTCATCGGTTAATGGTGGATGCTCAGAACTTTCGCAGCTTTGTCTTGTCGAACGGGTCGAGGGAGAAGATGTCGTCACTGCTGACACGGATGACAAGCAGTCCCTCCTCACGGGCGAGCCTGTCGGCACCGTTCTCATAATTGATGGCGGCGACGGCGGCCACAACCTCCTTGTCTGCACTTTCAGGGAAAAACTCCCTGAACATCGTCATCCTGTGTATGAAACGTTTCACTTTTTTTTCGGTAAAGTCGGCCTTGACCTCAACAGGGATAGTGATTTCGTCATTCCCAAGCAGGACATCCAATTCCATTTGCTTGTTTCCCGCATCGATTCCGCGCACGATGTTCTTACCACGGTTAAACAAGATAAAGCCCGCATCTTTAAAAATCTTGTCAATTGATGAGCTCATCAAACCCTCCACGATGTGCCCGGTAGAACCGAGAAATGCTCTCGAGATATTGCGGATCTGCGCGTCCGTCTTTCTCCTTTCCTCGTCCATGCGCTTGTCCGTCTCGTCGAAGGTCTCCCTGAGCTTCTGAAGACCTTCTTTCTGCTGCAGTGCGGTTTGGCGCAAGATTTCCCGAATGTCATGCATATCGCGTTCATGCTCGCGGCGGGAATTCTCCCACCACTCGTCGCGCTCTTTGATTGTGCCGGACTGTTCAGCCTGTCCCTTCATCATGCTGTTGATCAATCGTTCGTTCCTGTCGATTCTTTCGGTGTTCTTCTGCACCATCTGCCTCAACTGCGGCAGTTCGGGTTCCATAAGATTAATTTCACTTTTCATAGTTCTTTTTTTTAACGTTAAAGGATACACGATTATCGTTCATTCACCCCTTTGTCTTGCCATCGTGAAATCCATGCTGCAAATATACAACATTTTTTTGATTCTCGTCAAAAATTGAAGAAATATTTTTATTGCTAAAAATCAATACGTTACAAATTTCAGACAATTGATATTTATAATTAATTGTTAAAATTAATTTCAAACTTCGCAAAGAATTCAAACAAGAGGCCGCAAAGCTGGAAGGCCAGATGAAAATGGTGATTCACGGGTTTCGCCGCTACATTCTTCATTCTACATGAAAACGTAGTACACGATCCCCCCGACCACCCCCGCAATCACAATCTGCAGTATCGGGCTCACCTTCCATTTCAAAGAGGCGATGAAAGCGGCGGCGAAGAGTCCGATGCTCAGGAAGAACTGCAACGGGTTTTCCGCGTAGGTGCCGAAGGTCTCTGCGTTGACCAACAGCGCGGCGGCGGCGGCAATCAAACCGATGACCGTCAGTTTCAGCACCGACATGACCGTCTTGATCACAGGGTTGTCTTTATGGCCGAGAAGGTATTTGCTGATGAGCAGAACCAGCACGAAAGGCAGCAGAATGACAGAAAAAGAGGCGAGGAAGGCGCCCGCCACGCCCCAAAACGGGTCGTAGCCGGCATTTACCACGGCGGTGTAGCCCGCGTAGGTGGCCACGTTGATGCCGATAGGCCCCGGGGTGACCTGGCTGGTGGCGACGATGTCTGTGAATTCCGCCATCGTCATCCAACCCTGCTTCTCCACCACCTCGTTCTGGATAAGGGCAATCATGGCGTAGCCGCCTCCGAAGTTGAAGATGCCGATTTTGCAGAAAGTACAGAACAGTTTCCAGAAAATCATGATTGTACCTCCTTCTTTTCCAGATATTTACCATATACGAATCCACCAATGCCCGCAGCGAGAATCACCCAAACAGGGGAGATGCCGAGCAGCCAGATCAGCAAGGCCGCGAGCACCGGGATCCAGAAATTGCGGAGGGAGATGCGCGCGGTTTTGGCCATGCGGAACACCGGTGCGGCGATGAGGGCGACCACGACTGGACGGATGCCCTTGAAGACGGCTTCCACCACGGCATTGCCTTGCAGATAGTGCAGCCCCATGGCGAGTGCAAGGATGATGAGGATGGGTACTAAGATGTTTCCGATGACGGCGGTGACGGCCCCGGGAACCCCGCGCAACCGCCACCCGATATGCGCGGCCATGTTCGCGGCGAAGATGCCCGGCAGGGTCTGCGCCAACGTGATGATCCCCATGAACTCGTCTCGGGTGACCCATCCATGACGATCCACCAACTCCTTCTCCATCAGCGGAATCATCGCGTAACCGCCACCGATGGTGAAGGTCCCGATTTTGAAAAACGACCAGAAAAGTTGTCCCAATGAGGCCATAGTCTTCGTTAGTTTCAGGCGGCAAAGGTACGAATTTTAAGTGAATGTTGGTGACTTCGTGTTAGTTACTTCGTGTTGATTACTTCGTGTTGATTACTTCGCGTTGATGAGTAAATGTTGGGGATATTGTGATAGGAGGCGACGCTTCCCAGCGTCGAGGCAAGGAGATGGCAAGGGGTTCTCAAGCTTATGGCAAGGGGTTGCCATACCCTAGGCATAATTGTTGTTCAATAGTTCTCCGTTATTTCTTCGATAGTTCTTCGATGATTTATCGAACAACTATCGAAGAACTATCGAACAACTATCGAAGAAATGATATGGCATCACCTTGGGAAACATACGCCAAATACTTGAGAAACACTTGCCATATCCTTGCCAGATACCTGCCAACCCCTTGCCAACTAAGCTTCTAAACCTGAAACCTGAAACTTGAAACCCCCAAGCCTCACTCGAACCGCCTGTGCAATTTGTGTGACATAAAAAAACCGCCCGGAAGTTCTTCATGAAACTCCCGGACGGATATGTTCTGAGAAAAGGAAGGGCTGGTTAGTTCTGAATGACGTTGGCTCCCGTTGCAATGGAGACCGAGGTGCAGTAGCCATCCTTTCCGGCTCCGATGCTGTTAGGGGCTCCGCTTCCTTTCGTAGCCACTACGCTAGTCACGTCTGCTGTAATCGTGATACTGCCGCACTGGGTGTTAATATCGATTGGGCCGCCGCCGCCGATGCCAGCAGCGTCTTCACCACCCTCAGCTATGATAGTGCCACCACTGATGTTGATGTCACCGCAGTTTGCCCCACGACCGCCACCGACACCAGCAGCACCTACACCGCCCTTGGCTTTGATGTTTCCGCCGGTGACTTCGATATCACCGCAGGTTGAAACATAAGCGCCACCGATGCCAGCTGCATATAGACCGCCAGTAGCCACAATATTGCCGCCCTGAATGACGATGTTGCCACAGGATTTATGGTTAAGTCCTGCTCCGATGCCAGCCGCGAAGCCGTTGCTGCCGACAATGAGCGAGTCTGTGCCTTGGGTACCGCCCTTGATGGTGAGCGTGCTACCCACAGGAACATAGATGCCGGGATATTCGTTATTGAACCCGGTCACTTTATTCGTCGTTCCGTCCTTCAGGATGATGGTGGCATCGCCCTTGCAGGTGATTCCTGCCCATAGGTAGCTCATACTATGCGTTCCGTTGATGGTTGCCCCATCCAGCGTCACAGTGGCGCCCTTTGCGATGGAAATCTTCACAGGAAAGTTCTCCACATCAAGCGTGCCCTTCAGGGTATCGCCGTTTTGGGCAGTAAAGGCTTCCGTAATGGTGGAGAGGTCAATCGTGGTAGGTTCTCTGCTGTCCACCTTGGTGAATTCACCCGTCTCGGTGATGCGCGGCACGCTCTTGATCTCTCCGGTTTCGCTCACGAAGCTGTGGCCATAGATAGTCAGCTCGCCCAAGGGAGTAAGACCCGGGGTGAGCAAACCAAAGGTGGCGAAGAGATTCGTGTCAGAGGTGACGGTGATAGTGTGGGTGTCTTCTGTACTATGGTCGTCGCTCCAATCCAGGAGTGCGTAGCCCGCTTCCGGGATGGCCTTGACGGTGACTTCTGTGCCGTAATCCACAATATAGGTGTCAGGAGTAGAACCCTGAGTCACACCATCGGGAAGAGTGTTCCCTTGGTAGAACAGTTG
Organism: Bacteroidales bacterium; assembly: GCA_016281255.1. Classification (GTDB taxonomy): domain Bacteria; phylum Bacteroidota; class Bacteroidia; order Bacteroidales; family WCHB1-69; genus F23-D06. The sequence continues at coordinate 3,319 of JAEEIG010000030.1, read as the reverse complement.
CAACTCGCCCAACTGCAAGATGTTGCCGCTATCCACTTCGCTCACCTCGAAACGGAAATATCTGTAGGTGCCGGGAACATCCATTTCGAAGTCGAAGGGGGCGTAGTTGGTGTCCTTCATGGTGACGTCGTTGGAGACAGCGTCAATGATGGTCCAGTTATCGCTACCATCAAGATTAGCCTTCAGCACCCAACTCTTCGGATTTCGGCCTGCTCCCCACGTCTCATTGTCGTCACCCGTAAACAGCGTGTAGCCGTTTACCTGCACGGCATTGGTGGTCCTGAATTCAACAATTTTTTGGTCAGCAACGGTGCACCACTTGTTGCCGCCAGTGATGATGCCGTCGAATAGCTTGTCGCATTTTTGGTTCTCATAGCTGGTGCAGCATTCCCGTACTGAGATACTGGAGCTGGGGATTATAGTCTTGTTGCCGTTGATGGTTTGAATCTCCACTGAGCCGTTGCCGATAGCCGACAGCGTCAGCACGGGTTTGACAACGAAGGTGGCAAGCGCGGTCGTGTCGCCCGTGACGGTGACCGTGCGGTCAAGGTCCGTGCTGTTGTCCTCCCATTTCAGGAGCTGGTAGCCCGCCGCCGGGATGGCCTTCACGGCGACTTTCGCGCCGGGAAGCACATAGTACTCGTTCTCGGCGGCGTTCTTGACGCTCACGCTGTCGAGGAAGGAGATGACGCCCGCACTGTCGATCTTCACCGTGCCCATCGCCGCGTCGTTGGTGTTCAGCGTCAGGGTGTAGGGAGCGCGCGTGTCGATGATGTACATGGCCGAGTCGGGCATGAGGGTGTCGTTGCCGGCGAAGACGGCCTTGACGGTGTCTATGCCCACTCCGTTAATGGTGACCACGCCGTCAGTGCTGACGGTGTTGCCGGAGTTGGTGCCGGTTCTATGGGCGATGCTGTAGCTCACCTCGCCAAGGATGTTGTTGTATGCCGCTGTAAGCGTGGCTCCCTCGAAGGGGAATCCCAGGTAAGCGACGAGCGGATTGCTCTCCACGGTGACTGTTTCGGCACCGACCTTCCAAGCCAACAGGGCATCCTGCTTCCACGTGGTCCGCAGCGCATAGTTGCCCAGAGGCATCTGGAAGCACCATGAGTTGGGATCCGAGGTGCAGTGCTCGAGGGTCTCGGAGTTCTGCGCCCACGCATTCGCCGTCATCACCATGACAAAGGCCGTTAATATGATATGTTTGATATATTTCATTGTTCCTAATTTTTTCGTTGGTTATTCACAATACGGTATAATTAGAATGCCAGACAAGCACGGACACGAGGGTTGGTACTGGTCCTATTGAAGAATGTCCATGCTATTGAGGGGCTGGAAGCGCCGAAATTGTAGGCAAGCGCATATTCAGTTTCACCCCCCGTACTTGACGACCAATATGATTCTTGCTGTATGTTTGTGCCACCGACAATACTGAATTTACTACGCAGGGCAGAGGAGCCGCCTGAAGCGCTAAACATGGAGTTCCACTGATTCTCACTGGGCAGCATCCAAGATGCATTGATGACGGGAGCGGATGAATTCTTGCCTGAGCACGCTGTCTTGGCGGCCTCCCAATTCAAACCAGCATTCTCATCGCTCATGGCGAGTGCCAGACCATGATTATAGGTGGTATGTCCCGTCGCATTTCCCACGTAGGCAATCATGGCCACAGCGGTGGTGCTTGCATTCGCGGCGGCGGTCGCATTGTCATAGATGTTGCCGTCGGCACCGATCACCTTGCCGATGTCCTCGGCAGTGGCATCGGCAGCCGCCTTCGGAGCGACCGAGGTCGGATAAACAATCGTGCTCTGCGTAAGGTAGTTTGCGCCGTCACCCACATAAGCGTTATTCTGCCAATAGACGGTGCCGCCGATGGTCACCGTGCCGCAGGTGTTTTCATTGTCCCTATAGCCTATGCCGATGCTGTTGGGAGCATCTGTACCCTTGGTGGCCGTCACGCGGGTCACGCCATCGGTGATGGTGATGGTGCCGCAATTTCTGATATAACCGCCACCGATACCGGCAGCATACTGACCACCGGTAGCCTCGATGATGCCTCCCTGAATATCGATGTTGCCACAGCTGATATTATATCCTCCTCCGATGCCTGCCCCGTGGCCGTTGCTGCTGGCGATGAGCTTGCCTGTGCCTGAGGCACCGCCCTGGATGGTGAGCGTATATCCATCATATACAAAGACACCCGGATACTCGTTATAGAATCCCTTCACCGTGTTCGTCGTGCCGTCTTTCAGGACAAGGGTGACATTGCCCAAGCAGGTGATGCCCGCCCATCTGTAGCTTTCATTATTCGTGCCGTTGATAGTCACGCCGTCAAGCGTCACGGTGGCGCCGTTGGCGATGGAGATTTTCACAGGATGGTTGTTTGCATCAAGCGTTCCCGTCAGGGTGTCGCCGTTTTGGGCCACAAAATGGTGTTGGACGGTGTCCAAGGTGATGCGTCGCGGCAGCATTTGGAACATCTCCAAATCTTTCACCTTGGTGGCCTCTGCGGGGTTCGGGGTGATCATCACGTCGGCCCCCGCGGGAATCACCACGTAGCCCATGGGGTCGTTCGGGCTGTAGGGTGTCGGATGGACAGCCGTAGAGGCACCGTTGATATAAATATCCCACGTGGTGCGCACGCTGTCGAGACGGGATTCGTATTCCACCTCCAGCAGCTTGTTGGCCGCGGGCATGGTGAACTGCCAGGAGCCGTCGGCTTGGCGGGCGGGAATAAAGTCGTACGTCATCGTGAGGGTCTGGCCTCCGCTTGTGATTCCGACCTGATTCAGTGTCTGATTGTTATAGCACTCAATATGATTGTAATACAAATGCTGATACGTCGGATCGAATCCTGTCTTATCTTCAATTTTAGCCTTTATATTTTCGAAGGAATCCGAAGGTTCAACCTCAAGTGTTACTTGTCCCGAAGGGGTTATAACATAGAGCTGCATTGCCCACACCTGTCCCGCTGTCAGTACCACGGCCATCGCCGTTAATATGATATGTTTGATATATTTCATTGTTCCTAATTTTTTCGTTGGTTATTCACAATGTAGCATTTGTTCTTGTAGAATGACTACGGTGCCGGATAAGTGTAAGGGCTGGTGGTGATTGCGCCCGTACTGCCGCCGATAGTCACCGTGCCGCAGGTGCCATTTACACCAGCACCGATGCTGTTGGGAGCATTTGTGCCGCCCTTGGTGGCCGTCACGCTGGTCACGCCGCTGGTGATAGTGATGTTGCCGCAGCTTGACTTTGTACCAGAGCCGATGCCTGCCGCTGCTTCGCCACCCGTAGCCGTAATGGTGCCGCCAGA
>JAEEIG010000029.1 GCA_016281255.1 Bacteroidales bacterium | reverse complement strand
TGAGATTCATTTTTTCTACTAATTCTTTTACTGTCATATTGTTTGTTTATTATTTGTTGATTACTTCGTGTTGGATCCACACTGCGCTTCGCTTGTGGGTTGCTCCCCACACTGCGCTTCGCTTGTGTGTTGCTCCCCACACTGCGCTTCGCTTGTGTGGGGTTAATTGCGCTTCGCGCGTGTTGCCTCTCCGAGGCTGCTCAAGGAAAAATCCTTTATTGTCAACACCGTTCCGTCCGATGAGGGAGGACGGAGTCTCAGACTGGCAACGGCACTAATGGTCCAATGTGAGGAGCACCTCCCGGCCGTCCTCGCCGTGGAGGGCTTTCCGGATTTCGTCGAAGCTGCGGGTTTCCATTTTCAGATAGCAGGGGGCGGTGCCGATGACATCGGGTTGGTGGGCGTCCGAGCTTCTGGTGAACATCTTGTTTTTCAGATATTTGTGTACTTTCAGGATCTCGTCTTTGTCGCCGTGTTTGGAGAGTTCAACCGCGTCGTACTCCAGATCGAAGGGGATGAAGCCCAACTGTGCGATGAGGCTGTTTTTCATCTTGTCAACGTGCGCGGGTACGAACAGCCCGCCGAGCTCGTGCACTTTGTCGGCTATCTGGTTGACGTTCTGGTCGATGGCCGAGGTGAGCAGCTTGGGTTCCTCATAGACGATGTTCATCTCTTCGTCGATCTGCACTTGGTCGCCGAAGAACTCCGGGTCGTTGGGAATGTCGGGCAGGTGCTCGTCAAGGTATTTCTGGAACTTGTCGAGTGATTCGTGGTCGCCGAAATAGGCCAGGCAGTGGGCCTCCTCCTTGGTGGTGACCTCCGCGCCGCACAGCACGAAGATGTCGCGGTTGTGCGAATAATGCTCCGCGAGGCGGCAGTGCCGCGTGGCGTTGTGGTCGGTGATGGCGATCACGTCAAGACCCTTTTCCAGCGCAATGGAGATGATGTTCTCCGGGGTCATGTCCAAATCACCGCACGGCGAGAACAGGGTATGCGTATGTAAATCAGCTTTGTAGATGTTCATCTGACTTTGAATTTGCGGGGCAAAGATACAATTTTTACGAACGTTTCTTTCATTTCTCAGATTTTGTCTTTTTGCAGCCGTGTATATTTTTGCAAATCCTAAGTTATTCATAAACATTTTTAACAATGAAAAAATTGATTAAGATTTCAGCTTTGGCCCTGATGGTCGTGCTGACCATGACAGGCTGTAAGAAAAGTTTCACCATCACGGTGAAATCCAACAATGCAGAATGGGGTACCGTCACGGGTGGCGGCAGCTACAAGGACGGCGAAACGGCCACCATCTCGGCAATTCCTTCTGCTGGCTACTACTTCATCGCTTGGAATGACGGCAACGTTGAGAACCCGCGCAAGGTCGTGGTGACCGGCAACGCCGAGTACATCGCCACGTTCAGCGACACTCCTGGTGGCGGTACCGACGGTGCTGAGACGCTTCCCAGCTCCATCTCTGCCAACACCACTCTGCAGGATCGCGGCTTGCCCGTCGACTACATCATCGAAGGTCGTTTCTATGTGGAAGGCAACGCCCTCCTGACCATCGAGCCTGGTGTGACGATCATGTTTGCAAGTACCGTTAGCGGTATCACGGTGGAAGAAAACGCCGGTCTGCGCATGGTAGGTACGGCTGACAAACCCATCACCCTCACCGGTCCGACCAATAACCAGAACATCGGCGCATGGGATGATGTGGTGGTCAACTCCAACCGCAGCGACAACCAGTTCGAGTATGTCAACTTCATCAATGGCGGCAGCTACGGCGAAGTGGTGGAGATTAACGGCAAACTTTCCATGAAGCATTGTATGATCAATGGTGCAACAAATTATGGTGTGTTTGTAGGTGGCAGTTTTTCCGCTTTTGAGAACAATACCATCAAAAACACCAAGTGTCCTGTTCTTTTGACCAATCATCAGCAGGTTAACAATCTCGGGGTCGGTAACACCTATACGAACAACACAAACAATATGATTGAGATTGACGACTATTGGCTTGATGAGGATAACGTGACGGGCACCTACAGCGATCAGGGCGTCCCCTATTATTTGAAAGCCGGTCTTCACGTGGACGGCAACGCCATTGCGAAGGTGAATGCTGGTGTGGTGTTTGTTATGGCATACGAACAGAGCGTTTCGGTGAACGCCAACGCTTTGCTGCAGGTCAACGGCACTGCTTCCCAACCCGTCGTTTTCCGCGCTCTTAACAACGAGCCCGGCTATTGGGACGGCATCGAAATCGCTTCCACCCGTCAGACCAACGGCGGCTGCAACCTGACCTACTGCAACATCCAGAATGCAGGCATGTATTCTGATGATCCTGCTTTATATACGGAAGAGGATACCCGCCTCGCCTTGAGCAATGTGACCATCAGCGGCAGCAATGGCTACGGCATGAGCATCGCCATCCCGGTTGACTGGGATACCGATCAGTACGCCTTCTCCAACTACCATGTAACCGCTTCCGGTCTCAATTTCTCCAACTGCGACGAGGGCAATATCTACGAGCGCAACAAGGATCAGGTTCTCAACTCTTGGCCGGGCAACAAGAAACTGGCGAAAAGATAGTAACCTTCTCCTTTTAAGCAATAAAAGCCCCTTGCCGGATGGTGAGGGGCTTTTATAGTTTCAGGTTTCAAGGCAATAGGCAATAGGCAATAGGCAATAGGCAAAAGTCTCAAGTCT
>JAEEIG010000028.1 GCA_016281255.1 Bacteroidales bacterium | reverse complement strand
TGCAGCACGGCCTGCAGCATCATAGGTGGACCGCAGATGTAGTATTCGATGTCCTCGGGTGCAGAATGCGATTTGAGGTATTCCTCGTATATCACGTTGTGGATGAAGCCTGTGGGGCCGGTCCAGTTGTCCTCGGGCAGCGCGTCGGAAAGGGCGATGTGGAACGAGAAGTTGTCGTGGTCGGCGGCAAGTTGCTCGAACTCGTCGGTGTAGAAAAGCTCCTTGCGCGAGCGGCCACCATACCAGAAGGAGGTCTTCCGGTGCGTGTTCTTTTCCTTGAACTGGTCGAAGATGTGAGAACGCATGGGTGCCATGCCCGCGCCGCCGCCGATGAACATCATCTCGCGGTCGGTCTCCTCCACAAAGAAATCGCCGTATGGTCCTGACACCAAGACCTTATCACCCGGCTTCAGACTGTAGATATAAGACGAGGCCACACCCGGGTTCACCTTCTCCCAACGACCTTTCTTCCTGTTGAACGGCGGGGTGGCGATGCGCACGTTGAGTTTCACGATGCCGTTCTCCGCCGGATAGTTGGCCATGGAATAGGCCCGCACCGTATTCGCCGTGTTCTTCATCTTCAACTCGAAAAGCCCCGTCTTCTGCCAGTCGGCGCGATAAGGCTCCTCGATGTCCATGTCTGCGAAACAAACGGTACAAGCAGGGATGTCTATCTGGACGTAACCTCCCGAACGGAAGTCCATCACCTCGCCTTCAGGCAGTTGCAGCACCAATTCCTTGATAAACGTGGCGACGTTGCGGTTGGAGACCACCGTGCATTCCCATTTCTTGATGCCGAAGAAGCTCTCGGGAATCTCGATTTGCATATCCTCACGCACCTTCACTTGGCAGAAAAGACGCATGTGGTCGGCGGCTTCCTTGCGGGAGATGTGAGCCAGTTCGGTGGGCAGTATCTCGCCGCCTCCGGAGAGCACCTTGCCCCTACAGGTGCCGCATGACCCGCCCCCGCCGCACGCCGACGGCACGAAGACCTTCTCATCGGCCAAAGCCTGCAGCAGCGTACACCCGCGCTCGTGTTCGATCTCCTTCTTTCCGTTGATGCCAATCTTCACCTTCCCTTCGGGGATCATCTTCTTCCGCGCAAACAACAGCAAACCCACTAATAACCAGATGATTATTAGGAAGATTACAATTGCCGCTATGATGGTTAAGAGGTTCATTGTTTACGTTTTAAGTTTCAAAGTTAAAAATCATCGCTTCATCGTCTCATCGTCTCATCGTCTCACCTCACATCCCTAAAAAACACATAAATCCCATTCCTAACAAACCTGTGATAATGTACGCAATCCCATTTCCTTGCAGTTTGGGCGGGATTTTCGCGTATTTGAGCCTCTCGCGGATGGCGGCGAAGGCGGTGATGGCCAGCAGCCAGCCGATACCCGACCCGATCGCGTAGGCCAGACTGTGCACCACGGTGGGGAAGTTGCGCTCCTGCATGAAGAGCGAGCCGCCGAGGATGGCGCAGTTCACGGCAATCAACGGCAGGAAGATGCCCAACGCCATGTTCAATGCGGGCAGATAACGCTCGAAAACCATCTCCAACAGCTGCACGATGCCCGCGATCACCGCGATGAAGATGATCAGCGAGAGGAACGACAGATCCGTGGCGGCGAAACGGTCGCTCAGCCACGTCAAAGCGCCCTCCCGGAGCAAATATTTGTCTATCAGGTAGTTGACCGGGACAGTGACCGTCAGCACGAAGCAGACGGCCAGACCCAACCCGAAGGCGGTCTTCACATTCTTCGACACGGCCAGATAGGAGCACATGCCCAAGAAGTAGGCGAAAACCATGTTGTCTATGAAAACGGAGCGGAGGAAGATTTCTATCATAATGGTTATTGGTTATGGGTTATTGGTTATAGAAGCCCTACACTGCGCTTCGCTTGTGTGGATGGCCTCTTTCTCTCATACTTTTTGAAGCTGCAAAGGTACATTTTTTTTAGACATTCGCGGCTCTGTCGGCACCGCACTGCGCCTCCCCACCAGCACCACACTGCGCGGCTTCGCCGCTGGTATGGTGTTACCTGCGCCTGGTGGTAGGGTACGATGACATCCGTCACGCCCCCGGCACCCGCATCGGGCTGATGGACAGCACGGTGCCGGAATCCAGTCCTCGCCAGTGCACTTATCTCTCCGTCACCCTGTTCTTCGCCCAAATAATCACCCCAATCAAGATCAGCGCCATGGGCGGCAAAATCATCAGCCCGTTGTTGAGGTAGCCGGCGGCGTACCAGCTGTCGGGGACGACCTGGTGGTTCCACAATGTTCCGGAGCCGAGCAGCTCGCGGAAGAAGGCCACCACGACGAGCACCAGCCCATAGCCGAGACCGTTCATCACACCATCCATCAGCGAAGGCAACGGCTTGTGCGACAGGGCAAACGCTTCCAACCGGCCCATGATGATGCAGTTGGTGATGATCAACCCGACGAATACCGAGAGCATCTTGCTTACGTCATAGACAAACGATTGCAGAAGCAAATCCACCATGATGACGAAGAAGGATACCACTAACAGCTGCACGATGATGCGGATACGCGGTGGTATCGTGTTGCGTATCAAGGAAATGATAAAGTTGGAGCAAGCACAGACCACGGTTACGGAGAACGCCATGACCACGGCGGGTTTCAGTTGCGCGGTCACCGCCAACGCCGAGCAGACGCCCAACGTCTGCACTAAAATCGGGTTGTCTTTGCTGAGGGGTCCGAGATACTTTTTCATATTTGTCCTGCTTTACCGAGCGCTTGCCCCTTCGGGGCTGCTCAAGGAAATAGTTTCTAATTGTTCAAGCATTTTATCCACCCCTTTCGAAGTGAGTGTGGCGCCGGAGATGGCATCCACGCGGTTCTCCGCTGCGATTTCGCTGGCGGTTCCCGGTTTCAACACCCTCACGGACACGAAATTGCCATCCTTGTCGTAGAGTTTCTTACCCTCGAAAGATTTCAGGAACGATTGTTCCGTGATTTTTGCGCCCAAACCAGGCGTTTCCGATTTATGGTCGAAACTGACACCCTTGAGCGTCTGTCCGTCCTCCGACACCACCGCGTAGCCCCAGATCGGCCCCCACAGTCCTTTGCCGTCGAGACGAAAAGCGACACCTTCGGTACCATCGGCGCAAACTACCCGATACTGACGACCATCATCCGTCAGCGGCTCGGCAAGGTTCGTGAACGCCGCCACGGCTTTTGACCGGTCGATATCATGACCCGCCGCCCGCAATATCTGCTGGCACTTCTCAGCCTGCTTGTTGCGGTCGCGACGCGGCTTCAACCCCGTGGAAACGAGGGTGAGCACCACGGCGATCACCACGACCAAAGCGGTGACGTAGAGGAATATGTAGGTATTGCTGAATTTTTTCATTTAGTGAATAGTGATTAGTGAATAGTGATTAGTGAATAGTGAATGGTGAATAGTGATCAGAGCCCAAAGTCCAAAGTCATAAGTCTCAAGTCATAAGTCTCAAGTCATAAGTCCAACGTCTCACGTCTTACGTCTCCGTTTGATGTGGTTTTGCACGACGCACCAGTCGATGAGCGGGGCGAAGATGTTCATTAGCAGGATGGCGAGCATCATGCCTTCGGGATAGCCTTTGTTGAGGGTGCGGATGAGTATGGCGAGGATGCCGATGAGCAGTCCGTATATGTACTTGCCGTTGCGGGTGTGTGCGGCGGTGACAGGGTCGGTTGCCATGAAGACCGCGCCGAACATGAAGCCGCCCATCAGCAGCTGGTCGTGGGCGGCGACGGGACAAAGTCCTGTCAGCTGGCAGACCACCGCCGTGACATATCCACCTGCAAACACGGGAATCATGATGCGCCAGTCGGCCACATGCGTGAAGAGGAGGATGACCGCACCGACGAGAATGGCGATTTTGCAGGTTTCGCCAATGCATCCTGGAATCGTGCCGAGGAACAGTTCCCAAGTGGTAGGCATCGCCTCGGCATGTCCGTTCATGACGAGCGCAAGCGGAGTGGCACCGGAGACTGCATCCGGTGAATTGGAAATCCAGACCTTGTCGCCGGAGATCACCGACGGGTAGGCGAAGAAGACGAAGGCACGGGCCAGCAACGCAGGGTTCAGGAAGTTGTAGCCGGTTCCGCCGAAGACCTCCTTGCCGAAGATGACGGCGAAAATGGTGGCCACCGCCACGATCCAGAGCGGCACGTCGGGCGGCATGATCATCGGGATGAGGAAGCCCGTGACGAAGAAGCCCTCCGCCACCTCCTCCTTGCGGATTTGTGCGAAGAGAACTTCCACGCCGAGCCCGCTTACGTAGGTCACGATGACCAACGGCAGCCATTTCAGGAAGCCGTACCAAAGACATTGCCAACGAGTTGCGATGCTACCGCCATTATAAATCAGATCGAAGTGTTGAAATCCCACATTCCACCAGCCGAATACCAACGCGGG
>JAEEIG010000027.1 GCA_016281255.1 Bacteroidales bacterium | reverse complement strand
CCCACAGCGCCCACGATGCCGGCTTCGCCCACCGGATGGTGAAAATGCAGGATGGTACGATTGAACAATAATTATTAATTTTTAATTTTGAATTCTGAATTATGAAAAATACCCCAAAAATCCTCAACATCCTCGGCCTCGCCGTGGCCATCGCCGCCTTCATGGTGGTGGCGATGGTAAGATACTATGACCTCCGGTACGACAAGTCGTACCCCGGAGCCGACCGCATCTACTCGGTGTGGCTCATGAGCTTCCATGAATTCAGTAACGAAACTCGAGAGTTGTCTTTGATGGCTACCAATACAGACTTTAAGATGCTTGCGGGAGTCTCTCTGGATGATCCTGCTAAGACACAGCCTTCCGTGCTACCCTTCGAGGAGATGGAGGATGTCTGTATTATGAGCGGTTACGGCGGAGGCTGGAAACGTGTGGCAGCGGAAAATGGTACCTCCTTAGACACGATTTCGAAAATACAGATGACCATACCGTCCTACTTCCCCTTCTTCGGCATAGACATTAAAGAGGGAAGTTTGGAGAAATTTACTGACTTTAGAAATGCGGTGATTTCCAGTCGATTAGCAAAGATTCTGTTTCCTCATGGAAGTGCCGTTGGGCAGCGGATTGTTTTGAGTTCTGAGAAAGAGTCCTACCATTCTGTCCCCTGTCCTTCGCTCGATACGCTTACCGTTATTGCCGTTTTCAAGGATCTGCCGCAGAACAGTTCCCTGTACGACTATGATGTGGTGCGACATTATCCTCCTGGCAAACTCGCTGGAGATGTCTATGTGAAAGTGAAGGATATAACGATGGTTAATATCTTGAAAAACAAGATGTTGGATTGCTATCAAACGGCATATCACAATTTCTGGGATAACATTGACACCACGGGCGACTGGGCTTTAAGCGTAGAGGAAGATCGGTTAAAATACGGAAATGCGCCGAATAAAATCGACGATGTAAGATTGTCTTCTTTGCACGATGATTATCATTCACCCAACAATTTCTGGAACTTTGAGGCCAAGCAGTTCACAACGATGTCCAAAGCGTTGAGCATATTCGGCATCGTGCTGTTGCTGCTCGCCTTCCTGAACTTCACCAACTACGCGGTGGCCACCGTGCCGATGTTCCTGCGCAAGACGAACATCCGCAAGATCGAGGGCTGCTCCAACGCACAGCTGAGGTGGGAGATGTTCGGGCGGTTCCTCCTCTCCGCCGTTATCGCTTTTCTCTTCGCGTTGGTCATCGTGGAGGTGTGCGCCCGCACGAAAGTGATCCCGTTCGTGGAAATCAGTCTGAAATTGGCGGACAACATGCCGGTAGTATGGCTTTCCGCCGCCGTCACCCTTCTGGTTGCCGTGGTTGCCTCGCTCTATCCAGTCTTCTACACCACCGCCGCCACTAACATCGAATCGGCGTTGAAGAGCCAGCTAGCCACCCCGCAGAAGTACGGCAAGTGGCGCAAAGTGCTGCTTCGCATGCAGACCACCCCGGCCTCTGTGGTGCAGTTCTACGCCTCGTTCGTCATCATCCTCTTCATGACATTGGTTTTTGTGCAGAACCATCGGATGAAAACCGCCGATGTGGGCTTTGAAACGGAGAATATCTATGTGGCTCAACTTCAGAAACCAAATCTGCCGACTTCTGACGGGTATCTGAAGTATCAAGAGGATTTTCAGTATAAAAATTTGGACTCCTTGAAGGGTGAATGGAGAAAGTTGGGGGCGATTGCAGACGTCACATGGGCGGAGACTCCTGTGCTTGGATTTGGAAATATGTACGGGACTTTGGGACTTCAAATCGGGGATGAAAGGATAACAATCCCCCACCGCACCGTCTCAGCCAATTTCTTCCGATTTTTTGGCATCAAAATGGTGGAAGGCAAGGACTTTGAAGAGGACAGTGTCAAATTCCGTACTGGCAGAATCATCAATGAGGCAGCGCTGAAATTGACGAAGCAGTGGGAAACAGACTCAAACCGAACGAATGTAGGTGTCATCGGCGTTGTGCAAGATTTCCACAACATGCCACTTATCGACGAAATAGATCCGTGTATCTATCTCGCGAAAGGCGATTCCGAGCTTGTATGGGATTGCCCATATATTTACATCAAATTGAAAGACGCCAACAAACAAGATTTGGATACGTCTTTGATAAGCCAGATGAACACCGTTTGTGCTCGTTGGGGACATCTGAGCCCGTTCACCTCGCTGAAGGATGTCATTGACAAAGAATACCAGAAAGAGGACGACTTCGCCAAACTGATGGCGTTGTTCGGGCTGGTCACCTTGTTCGTCACGCTCACTGGGCTGTTGGGCATGGTGATGTTGGACTGCATGTATCGTCGCCGCGAGTTGGCTTTGCGCCGCGTCTATGGCGCCTCTACCGGAAACCAGCTCTGGAAGATGATCCGCAACCAACTCATCATCTGCACCGTCTGCTTCGCCGCCGCCGTACCCCTCGCCGTCAGCCTCTTCCACAAGTGGCAGCAGCACTTCGCATTCAAGGCCGACATTCCCTTCTGGGTCTTCCCCGCGACCTTCCTCGGCATCACCCTCCTCGCCCTCGCCATCACCGCGTGGCAGACCTTGCGGACGTTGCGGGATGCCCCGGTAGGGGCAGAAGCTCGGTAGGGGCTTCGCCGCGAAACGGGGATAGGATTCCGACGAGGGTCGCGCCAGGGATTGAAAGGGAAATGTTTTTTGCAGGAGGGCGTATGCGATACGCCCGTACGTAGGGGCGTATCGCATACGCCGCATACGCCCGAATCGCCGCGCCGGGGCGCCCAAATAAAAAAGAGAAAATAAAACAAAACGATATGAAAAACACAAGACCAACCAGCACCGCAACGGTGCTAAACCTCCTCGGCCTCGCCACCGCCCTGGCCGTCTTCATGATCCTCATGGCGCAGGTCCGCTACGACCGCCGCTACAACCGCTGCTTCGCAGACTCCGAACGGATGTACCGCGTGGAGGAGAACGATGTCGGACAAGGATTCTCCGATTACGTCACCCAACGTAATCTTGCCGCATTCCTCAGCAGTCAGGAGGAGGTGGAGGCGATAAGCTCGTTCCACAACCTGTACGGATACGATTACTATATGCTGCATAATCCGGCGAAAGACCTTGG
>JAEEIG010000026.1 GCA_016281255.1 Bacteroidales bacterium | reverse complement strand
GTAATTGTTCCAAACGGCAAGAATAGTCACTTTGTCGGACTGAGGAGAATAAAAAACGGTAATTTGTCGAATGGCAATCTTTCGAACTTCACAACCTTTGTATGTTGCACCTTCATATTGCTCTCCGATATGGGGGAATGATGCCAACCACTCTATTTCAAAAACCATACTTCGAACGGATTGAATCAGAAACTTCCTGATGAGAGACCACAGACTCTTCACCAGCTTCAGCCCTACGGATGCGGTCAAGCAGAATGACCTGCATCTCCTCGGCGGTATGTGCATTGGGGGATGTGATAGGTTTGGCGTCAAGTTCCGAAATCAGCAGATTCACCTTGTCTTGGAGCCATTGGCCTATACTTTCACGAGTGGTGAGGTCGGGATTAATACGCCTCACGGTGGCATCATCTACATTTATTGTCACAGTACACATAGTTTCTATATCTATTCTCAGACCGCAAAAGTACTATTTTTTCGCTATACTGCGACGCGTTAACGTAATTTAACACGGTCGGTCTCAAATCTCAGATTTCAGGAGATTTCCTTCTTGAAACTCGAAACCGAAAAAAAACTATCTTTGCCACCCAAAAAGGATTATTATGCCCACAAATCCCGAATCTGACAAAAACGAGCTCAACGGCCGCACCAAACTGCTGAGCAGCCGTCCGGAGCCGGATAATATTCTTATTTTTGGACTGTGCACCATCATCGGCTCAATATTCTGTATTCTCGGTTTGGGCTTTTTTATTTTCTCTATAATTGAAAAAAGCTCCAGTACATCAAGCTTTTTTTTGGGTTTATTAGAAGGTTTGTTTATCTTGCCGTTACTGCTGTTTCCAGTAGCTTATACTTTGTATGCTTTGGATATGCTTGTTTGGCAGATAAAGGGTGTCGAAACCGTGTCGTATGATGAAAACGGTATCGTAATCCATCTTAAAAAACTCTTCGACAGGAAAACAATCATTCCTTGGAACAGTATTGTGAAAGTGGAAAAATTTGAGAAGCCTTGGTGGACTTTCTTTAGAAGGTCATACTTGTATGATGCCTCGCTTCGAATACATTACCGATTGGAAAATGGACCTCCATACACGATAAAATTCGGATTGCTGCTCAACGAAAAACAGGAGGACATTATAATTGACAGAATTTATGAGCTTCAAGATATGTTTTCAACAAAAATGGAATATAACGATAGTGCCATCACCCTTTTCACGCTGAAAAACGCCCGCGGCCTCCGGGCGACCATCACTAACCTCGGAGGGCGCATCGTTTCATTGTTCGTGCCCGACAGAAACGGTATCCTGCGCGATGTCGTGCTCGGGTTTGAAAACGTGGAAGATTACCTCCCCGAAAACCACCGTTCCGACTTCGGGGCGGCTATTGGACGATACGCCAACCGACTGAACAACGGACAGATAACCGTTGACGGTCATACGTATCACCTCCCGCAAAATGATGGCGCAAATTGTCTGCACGGTGGACCCGATGGCTGGCAATACCGGATGTTCAATGTGGAAGCTGTGAGCGACAACCGTTTGGTGCTGAGCTTGGTCAGCGAGGATGGCGACAGCGGATTTCCGGGCAATGTGTGCGCCCGCGTCACCTACACGCTTACGAACGACAACGCACTGGATATTGAATACGAGGCGGTTACGGACGCGCCGACAGTCATCAACATGACCAACCACAGCTACTTCAATCTCAACGGCGATGCCTCCACCGACATCCTCAACCACCTGCTGATGATTGACGCTGACCGCTACACGCCCATTGACGAGACCTTTATCCCCACTGGCGAGCTGGCTTCCGTGTCTGGTACCCCGATGGATTTTCGGCAGGCCAAGCCCATCGGTCGCGATATAACTGCCGACTTCGAGCAGTTAAAGCGCGGGCGCGGCTACGACCACAACTGGGTGCTGAATACGAAGGGCGATGATTCCCGTCCCTGCGCCCGATTGGAGAGTCCTGTATCGGGCATTGCGTTAGAGGTTTACACCACCGAACCGGGAATGCAGGTCTATACCGGCAACTTCCTCGACGGCACGGTTGTCGGGAAGGGTGGGGTGGTCTATCAACAGCGGGCCGCCGTCTGCCTCGAAACGCAGAAGTTCCCTGATTCGCCGAACCAGAAATGGCCGGAGTCGGATGCTTTTTTACGGCCGGGGGAGGCTTACCGGAGCCATACGATGTTTCGGTTCTCGAAACAGTAGAGACGCACCATGGCACGTCTCTACAAAAAAACACCGCCAAGTGAGATGACGGTGTCAGAAAATAGCAGGTTTCAGGTTTCGAGTTTCAGGTTGATATGAAATGTGATGATCCGCCATTTCGTATCGCACGTTTAAGGTGTTCAGAAATTATGCGGCAACCAGGAAACCATAGCGTTGTTTTTCTCGGAATGGTAAATCCAGAGACCGTCCGATTCGATGGTCAGCGGGATAAACAGGACACTCTTGTAAGCCGTATAGTCCATCAGCATCTCGGGGTCCGAAAGGTGCCCTTCGCTGTCCAGCGTCCGGTGGGCGGCACACTTCCCTTTGTAACTGTAGTCCTTGATCTCCAACGGTTCATTGGTGCCGGTTGTCAGGTTCGTGAGGTTATCGGTATAGATGAAATGGACGAGATTGTCCTTCATGATGGCGTGGTAGGAGAACAACGAAGAGGGAGAGTCCGACAAAGAGGTAATCTGATGTTTCGTGACCATCTGGAAATTCGTAAGGTTGCCAGTGTTGTCGGCCATCGAAACGAGTGTGGGGCCTGCCAAATTGAAAAGGGTGACCAAGTTGGATTGGTAGGCACGCATTTCGCCCAGAAGCGTTATGGTGCCGTTGTCGAAAGCGAGCAGCTCAACGGGAACTGCTCTAAAATCCCGGATATTTTTGGTAACTTTCGGGTGCTTGTAGGTGAAATACTCCTCGGGGAACTTCTCGTTGCTGATGTTGGTATTCGCGAACGAGGCATCTATCGTCAACAGGTAACTGCCCTCCTCCGGCTTGTGATTCTCGGGAGAGTAGTATCCGCCCAGGATCGTCTGACCGGATTGGGTGACGAGCAGTTTTCCGTTGGAGACATGCCCGAATTCCGCTGCACTGCTGGAAGAGAACACCTCATCTTCGGTTATCTTGTAGATATGGACGGTCTCGTTCGGGTTCAATGTCACCTTTGGGCTCCCCTTTTTGCCCTCATCTTCCTTTTGGGTATTGAATGAGGCAAGGGCCAAAAAGATCTCCCCGTTGTCGTCGATGGACATGTCAAGGAACTGGAGGGTGTTGTTCTCCACATCAAATTCCAGCGGCTTCGACATTTTGATCTTGTCCCCTTCGAAGACCATCACGGCGGAACCTTTCAACTTGTCGGATTTGTCCTTTTCAAACATCCCGGCCGTTTTGACCTGCAGCAGCAGTAGAGCGACCTTGGATTTGTCGGGAGAAACGGCGGTGCCCATTTGGAAGCCGTCGCTGAGGTCCCTCTTGAGTGTGAGGAGCTCTTTGGGTTTCCATTTGTCGATGCCGGCCTCTTTCGGCACAGTGTTGAGGTACAGGGTGAACTCCCTCGTGTAAGAGTTGCTACGCCGGTAGAGCATATAGATGTTCTCGTTATCCTCGTAAGCGGTCAGATACTTGTAATCCATATTCCGTTCTATGCTCAACACGTTGCTTTTGCTGCCGTCCTTGGCAACCTCCACCACTAAGTCACGGCTCAGCTTGATGAAATCGCTGAGGAGTCTGTCGCGGAAGATCAGATACCGGCAGTTCCCGCTTCCATCAATACATCCGACGTATTTTTGATAGGGAGGGTCGATGTTGCGAACCGCCGTACGCAGAGGTTCCTGCGCGTAAGCCACCATCGCGAAAAGGGCGGCGAAAAACAGTAATGTTCTTTTCATATTATCATGTTTAAGGGTGAATAGTTGTTCTTTTATAAGGTCATCGTTTGTTGGTTCATCATTCAAATCTCGCACCATATAAACACAAAAGTCGGCGAAAAGGATTAGTTCTGACGGGCACGAACCGCGCGTACAGAGAACCCGATGCAACGGTGGAAATCGTACAT
>JAEEIG010000025.1 GCA_016281255.1 Bacteroidales bacterium | reverse complement strand
TGACGTGGGGCACGTCCTGTTCGGGTTCGAGTTCCAGGAGCTGCACGGTGAATCCGGGCTTCTGGAGGGCGATTTCGAGTTGCTGGTGGTTGCAGAAGGGGGTGGGGTCGGGGGTGATGAGATAGCCGAGGAGGGCGATGATGATGACCAGTCCGATGTAGGCAAGGGACACGATAGCCTGGCGTTCCTTCTTGAAACGCTGCCAGGTGAGCGCCGACAGGGAGACGGCGCGTTCCTCCTCTTTCTTGCGTGAGAACCACTTTTTCATTGCGGCGGCAAAAGTACAAAAAATAGTTTCACGTTTCAGGTTTCAGGTTTCAAGACCACGGCGACCGCACCAAAATCCCACTGTGACATAGACTTGAGGCTTGAGGCTTTAGACTTAGGACGACAACTTTGGATGTTGGGGCGAGGCGGCGCGTAGGGGGCGGCGCTTCCGAGCGTCGCGGAAAACGGAAAATCCGCGTGTGCCTCATAGCGGCACTTTCTCCTTCACGGGGACGGTCACGACGCGTCGGTTGCTGTCGGCGCGGAGGGCGATGGTCTCGGGCCATTCGCCGGCGAGGAACACCTCGGCGAAACCGTCCATCGAGGCGATGCAGATTTTGTCGGGATGTTCGGCGGCGTAGTGGCAGATGGCATCCTCGATGTTGGTGATGGTCACCAGTTCGCCCGCCGTCATGCTGTCGGCCAGGGCGTCGAGGGCTTCGCGCAGGGCCGAGTTGTTCCGTTTGAAATAGCCGTTGCTCGGGCTGCCGGAGCCTTCGTGGGCGAAGGTTTGCCGGAGGGTGGGCAGATGATGGCGCAGGTGCATCTGGATCATTTTGAAGAGGGCCTGGCGTTTCCTGGCGGCCGGCGACTTATAGACCTTTGCCGGCATCGTGGGGGTGGAACGGACGTAGGAGGTGCCGTTTTTGCATTTCACGTAGGTAAGTCCGCCGACGGTGCCATAGATCGTCTGGTCGGGTCCTGTTTGTTTGATTCTTGCCATTACTGTCTGGTTTTAAGTTAAATAACGGTTGGTCCGACGGAGACGTAGCCTCCGTCGTTCCTGTCCGCAAAGATACACAAATCCCATGACATTCCGTCGTCCCAGCCAGGTATCTGGCAAGTATTTGGCAAGTATCTGGCAAGTAGATGCCATACTGTTGCCATACTGATGCCATAGTGCAGCCATACTCTCAAGTATGGCAAGAGTATGGCAATAGTATGGCATCACTATGGGATCGGTATGCGAGTAGTATGCGAGATATATGGGAGATATATGGCAACAGACGTTTTGCATGGAGGTGGCAAAATAGTCCAGTGTTGTCGTCGCGCCCACTGGGGCGCGACTTCCACACCGGTGGTGGTGCCGCCTGCACCGCAGTTTCAATCCACGCGCCCACATGGGGCGCGACGCAGAAAAAGTACATCGGCAACGCCGTGGAAGTGTTTCAATCCACGCGCCCACATGGGGCGCGACCATGAAAATATTAAAATATAATTCCTTATAACCATGTTTCAATCCACGCGCCCACATGGGGCGCGACGTATGGCGTATGGCTTCCGGCGGCCTTGATTCCGTTTCAATCCACGCGCCCACATGGGGCGCGACCTCGTCATTGACGAGCTGACGAGCTTCAAAAACATGTTTCAATCCACGCGCCCACATGGGGCACGACAGCTTGCCGACCACAGCTCCTTGGAGATGACCGAGTTTCAATCCACGCGCCCACATGGGGCGCGACTCTATATTGTCTATTCTCTTGAAAACAAAGTGTTTGTCCACTTTGTTCTGCGAACATCTTTCCTTTCAAACGTCATTTTACTTTCATAATCAACTTAACTCCTTGATTATCTGCTGGTGCGAACACTCCAGCAATATTGCATCACCACAGGTTCGCAAGTCATAGCACTATGGCATCGCTTACATCAAATGAAGTTGTTCTTCCCAAAGTATCTATGCTATGTGTCCTGTTTCGGTTTAGATGGTAGAAACGTATGCTGTCGAGCTTCTCATCCATTTCGGTGCGCAATCGTTCCTTTAACATCGCGTATTGCGCTTCGGTCACTTCACATTCAAACACAGAGTTCTGCACCCGCTGTCCGTAGTCCTGGCATAGCCGCGCCACTCGGCGCAACCGTTTCTGACCTTTTTCGCTGACTGTATCCACATCTGTATCCCCATAAAGCCCCAATTCGTGCGACGCGATGCACACGGAGCGCAGTGATATGAAATCGCCGCACTTCTGCCTGTAAAACGGGTCGTCAGTTCGCTTATGCAGGATATGGCCCTCTACAGTCAGAAGGTTGTCGTCCCACTGTTGCTCAATGTGTATCAACGCCCATTGCCGGAGACAGAACCGGAAGTGCTGAATTCCCGAGAGCATAAGCATATCGTCATCGCTGTACATCATGTTGTCAATCGTTTTCAGTATTTTCTTCTTCAAACGGCAACGCACTAAGATATTTGTCGAAATCGCTCTGAAACAGTCGGTCCTGCACGATACGATAGCGTTCGAACTCCGTTTCAGCGTGAAGCACGGCGTCTTCGTGACTAATGCTCCCGGTATTGTCAAGCAGTGGACGCTCGTCGCTGGACAGGTAAGCATCGATTCGCTTGGCCCAGTCCTCCATCGTCATGGGAATATGTCGTTTGGCACGACTTTCGGCAAATTCCAGCACAGCCGTAACGATACGTCCCATATCCTCCAGTTCCGTCTGCTTCAGATAGTTCTTGGCAATCGAGACATCGGTTTTGACAATTTTCCCGTGGGGTGCATTCTCCCACGTGGTAAGCCCCATGTGTTCTTTGTCGGCATCGGCTCGTTCAAGAATCAACTCAGCCGCCGTGCGACCATGTACGGCATAGTGCATCTTGTTCTGAATCATCTTGAAGAACAAGTGTGTGGTAGGCGCGTCCTTATTGTAGTCCATGCTGGTGGCGTAGATGTCGGTCAGTTTTTGGTAAAACCGACGTTCGCTCAGGCGAATCTCACGGATCTCGGCCAACAGATGCTCAAAATAGTCCTCGCCGAGGAACGAACCATTTTCCATGCGTTTTTTGTCAAGCACGTAGCCGCGGATGGCGAATTGGCGCAGCACGTTCGTGGCCCACTGGCGGAACTGGGTGGCACGGATGCTATTGGCTCGATAGCCAACACTGATTATCGCGTCAAGATTATAGAATTGGGTATCGTACGACTTGCCGTCTGCGGCAGTTCGTCGGAATTTCCGACAAACTGAATCTTTATTCAGTTCACCTGTTTTGAAGGCATTTTGCAGATGTTCTGCTATCGTTGAACGTCCTTTTTCAAAAAGCTCTGCTATAGCATCTTGTGTACACCAAATGGTTTCATCGGCATACATCACCTCAATGCCCTGCTCCTTGTTCTCTATCTGGAAGATCAGGAACTCGGCGGTACTGTTTCTTATTTCAAGACTTTTAGACATAGCGGGTTAAATCATTTCTTCGAGGGTCACGCCGGAGGGGAGATTACTCGCGTCGATGGTTACTCGGTAGTCTGCGAACTTGCGAGGCGCATCATTGCAAATCTTCTCCACCTTTACTAAGTCGAAAAGTTTGTTAGCAGGCGCATTACCCAATACTGAATCGTGCTTGAAAGCAATGAGTTTCTGCGCACTCATCAATCCGCGTGCGGCAGAGCGATCAACATCGAACATGTTTTTCAGAGCCTCCCAGAACAAATCCAAATCCTCCTCCGAGAAACCTGTCTGTTTGGCAAGGTTGGCGGAAACGAAACCGTGGCAAACGTAAAGACCGTAGGGAACGGTGGCCTTGCGTCCCATAGTGCGGTTATCGCCACCTTGCTTTTCTGCTTCCTTTTCGGTAGCAACTGCCATTCTGGTAATAGAATGTTCAGCCGTGGCAATTGAATCAACGGAACGAGCGAATGTAAATTGGATCGGGCCTCGAACTTGACCTGCATTTCTGCCAGTTGACATGACAGCTCCAAACGTGCGAATGTCGTAATACGATTTGCACATCACGTCGCGTGCAGCAGATGTTTTGTCTTTTGCCTCTTTGACTGAATCGTCCTCATGAGCTTTGTCAATAAGAGTGTTCAATACGGCCTTCTCTTTGATAAAAATATCGAAACCAGTTGCGCAATTCTTTGCCACCTGCACATAGTTACGCACTTTGCGCTTCAGGCACACATCGGTTACGAGTCCCATACCAGTTTCTGCATCCACGCGAGGCAGATTGCCTGCATCGGGATCACCATTGGGGTTGCCATTCTGTACATCAAAAATGTACACAAAATCAATTCTGTTTTTTAATTCTGACATAATACTATAATTTTATTTGTTATTCTTCAGTTGTTTGTACTTCTTTCTTGGTGTAAAACCATTGTGTTTGTTGATAATAACCCACAAAGAATCGTCCTTGGTCTTGCAGGTCAAGATGTGCGGGAAATCCGTTTGGACTAATCTTGTCAACGATTTCCTGCTTGATTTTCTCAAACCAAACTTTCCGTCCCTCATTCAGT
>JAEEIG010000225.1 GCA_016281255.1 Bacteroidales bacterium | reverse complement strand
TTGAACGAAAAGCTCTGCACGGTAACCGTCAGTACATCAGTATTTTGCGTTTTGGTTTCCACGTAGCTGTCCACTACGGTCTGCAAGACGTGGCGCAGTTCGGGCAGATTGTCCGGTAATGCGTTCTGACTCAGCAGATAACGCAAATTGCGAATGGCGTAGGGCACGCTTTGAAGGAAGTGCGTCTTCCGTTCGAAATAGCCGCGATAGCCGTACGCGCCCATCGCTTGCATGATGCGGATGAGTGAAAAAGCGTTAAAATAGGCTTTGAATTGCGCACGATCAACGGAAATAAGCTTCGATAGATTGTCCAAATAGCTGTCTAACAGTTCTTCGCGGATCTCAGGGGAAAGGTCGGCTTTGGCATCGTAGAGCAGCGAGGCGATGTCATATTGCAAAGCGCCTTTCCGGCCGCCTTGATAGTCGATGAACCAAACGTCATCTTCGAAAACCATAATGTTCCGCGATTGGAAATCACGGTAGAGAAAGAAGTCATCTTCGACACTGAGCAAGTAGTCCATAAACCGCTGGTAATCATTCTCTAACAGCTGTTCATTGAACGGAATGTAGGCCATCTTGAGGTAGTAGTATTTGAAGTAGTTGAGGTCCCACTGCATGGATTGGCGGTCGAAAGCGGCGCGAGGGTAGGCCACCGACATGTCAAGTCCTTGTTTTGCGGTCATCTGGAACCGGGGCAACGCGGCCACCACCTTTCGGTAATAACCCATAATCTCCTGAAAATCACCATTCTCCTTCCGCACTTCGCAGAGGATGTCGTAGAGCGTCTGTGTGCCGAGGTCGTTCAGCAGATAGTGTTTTTCGTCCTCGTGAATGGTCAGCAGGGCCGGAACATTCAGCTTTTGTGCGGCGAAGAAGCGGGAATATTCGAAAAAAGCCCTGTTTTCCGTCACATCTTCGTTATAAGCGCCGATCAGCGTGCTGTTATCCGCGAAGGTGAAGCGGTAGTAGCGTCTGTGGGAGCCGGACTGCGCCAGCGGGACGCAGGCAGTCGGTTGGTTTCCAGTATGTTCCGTGACCATTTGGGTTAACACAGAGACGGAGATTTCGGTGGTTTCTTCCATAGTTTTTCTCTTTTGGTAATTCCCATACTGCGCTTCGCTTGTATGGGGTTAATTGCGCTTCGCGCGTTTTGCCTCTCCGAGGCTGCTTAAGGAATATCAGTTGTCATTGAGTTTAATGAAGCAGAACAGCATCATGGTGAACGCCCAGAGGGAGGAGCCGCCGTAGCTGATGAAGGGTAAGGGAATGCCGATGATGGGCAGGATGCCGATGGTCATGCCGATGTTGATGAAAAAGTGGGCGATAAAGATGCCGGCGATGCCGTAGCCATAGTAGCGGACAAACGGATTTCGCTGTTTTTCAGAGAGTTTCAGGATTCTGAAGATGAGTGCGCCGTAGAGGCCGAAAACCACTAAAGTGCCTATGAATCCCCATTCTTCGCCGATGGCGCAGAAGATGAAGTCGGTGCTTTGTTCGGGCACGAATTTCAGTTTCGTTTGGGTGCCTTTGAGGTATCCTTTGCCGAAGAAGCCGCCGGAGCCAATGGCGATTTTGGACTGGTTGAGGTTGAAATCGGCGCCTAACGGGTCGGAAGTTTTGCCCAGAATGGTGTCGATACGCTGTTTTTGGTGCGGTTCGAAGCCGTGTTCGTAGAGGAAGTTGATGGAAAAGACGAAGACGATGCTGGCGACGTAAATCATGATGTTGCGGCGGGTTTTCTTCTTCTGGGTCCGGTTGATGAACATCATGATGATGAAAACCAGCGTCAAGAGCGCGAGGGAGTAGGTTTCGTTGAGCATCAGGGTGAAGATGGTGAGGAAGGCGGCGATGATGCAGAGCAATAGAAATCCCGCGCTTAGGCCTTCCCGGTAGAAAAGGATGATGAAAGAGGCGAACACCAGGGCCGACCCGGCGTCGTGTTGGAGCATCACCACGAGGACGGGTATGGCAATCAGTGCGAACTGCGCGATCCAGACATAACGGCGCTGCGTGGCGGTTTTGCCCTCCTGCATGAACTTGGCCATTGCCAATGCGGTCGCAACTTTCATGAATTCAGTGGGTTGTATGCTGAATCCGCCGATTTTGATCCAGGATTTGGCCCCGTTGATTTCGGCACCTATGAAGAGCACCAAAATCATCAAAAAGAGGCAGAACAGGTAAAAAAAGTAGGCGTAATGTTGTATTATACCACTGTCTATCAACAAGATGACAGTTGCCAGAACGATAGAGGTACCTATCCACAACAGTTGTTTGCTATAGGGTTGGCTAAAGTCAAAGATATGGGTGGAGCCGTCGGGGATGTAGCAGGTGGAATAGATGGTGATCCAGCCGATGAAGACCAATGCGAGGTAGTAAACGATCAGTCTCACATCAAAGCCTTTGGACATCTTGTTATATGGTTCTAATTTCGGCATAGTCTATTTGATGATGAGTTCTTTCATACGTTGTTCGAGGTCGGTGCGTTCCACCTTTCTGTTGAGGTAGAATTCGGCCATGAGGCTGGCGATGGGGCAGGCCACCGTGGCGCCGAAGCCGCCGTTTTCCACCAGGCAGAAGATGACGATTTTCGGGTTGTTGGCGGGTGCGATGAGCGCGAAGACGGAGTGGTCGCGACCGTGGGGGTTCTGTGCGGTCCCTGTCTTGCCCGCCACCTCGATACCGGGGATTTGCGCCCCGCGCCCCGTGCCGGCCGTCACCACCATTTTCATGCCCTGCAGGACTGTCTCAAAGTGGCGCGGCTCGATTTTGGAATAGATTTTTTCGTTGAATTGCGTGTTCAGGCTGTCGCGGTTGCCGATGGCGCGCACCACGTGCGGACGGATGTAGTAGCCTTTGTTGGCGATGACCGCTAACATGTTGGCCATCTGCAGCGGGGTGACCGCCGCCTCGCCCTGGCCTATGCCCATGGAAACCACGGTGTTGCCGTTCCAGCTGTTGTTGTATTTCTTGTCGAAATATTCCGCAGACGGGATTCGTCCTTTTAGCTCGTAGGGCAGGTCGGTGTTGAACACCTGCAGAAAACCCATGGAGTTCATATAGTTCAGCCAAGCGGTGTAGGCTTCGTCTATGTTCTTGTATTTCTTGCGATTAGAGAGGATGTTGTAGTAGGCGCGGCAGAAGAAGGTGTTGCAGGAGCGCTGGATGGCGCTGTAGATGTTCAGACCGCCGCAGTTGTGACAGTGAACCACGTGATTACCAAGATGATAACCACCGCCAGAGCAGGAATAGACCGTACTTGTGTTGATGATGTTGTCTTGCAATGCGATAAGTCCGTTGGCGAGTTTGAAGGTGGATCCGGGCGGATAAGCTGCTTGCAACGCTCTGTTAAACAGCGGTTTTTGAGGATCCATCACTAACTTGCCGTAGTTTTTCGGGCGGGCGGTACCCACCAGCAGGTTGGGGTCGTAATTGGGACTGGAGACCAGGCAGAGAATCTCTCCGGTTTTCGGTTCTATGGCGACGATGGCCCCGCGTTTGCCGGCCATCAGTTCCTCGCCATAGCGCTGCAACTGCATGTCGAGGGTGCTCCAGATGGAGATGCCCGGCACCGCTACCACGTCGTCGTCCCCGTTGTTGAAGGGTCCGACCTCCCGGTTGTGGACATCCACCAGCACCTTCTGTTTGCCCTTCACGCCGCGCAGCACCGATTCATAGGCTTTTTCGATGCCGCTTTTCCCGATGTAGTCACCCATCTTGTAGTAGTTGTCGTTCTCCACATCCTGTTCGTCCACCTCGCTGACGTAGCCTAAGATATGGGCGGCGATGGGTTGAGGATAGGTGCGCAAGGTACGCTCTTGCACGAAAAAGCCCGGAAATTCGGACATTTTCTCCTGCAAATAGCCGTAATCCTCTTTGGAAATCTGCTGTTTGAAAAGGGAGGGGACGCTGCCGGAATACTTCGCGGCCTTTTCGATTTTCTTTCTCACCTCTTCGATTTCCATGTCCAGCACGCGGCACAATTCCAAGGTGTCGAAATCGCGTAACTCATTGGGAACCACCATTAAATCGTAAGCGGCATCATTATATACCAACAGCGAGTCGTTGCGGTCGTAGATGAAACCGCGGGCGGGATGGATGGTCTTTTCACGGATGGCGTTCTCGTTGGCCTTGCGCTGGTACGACTTGTCCAGCACCTGCAGGTTGAACAGCCGGATGGTGTAAATTCCCAGCAGGATCCCCAGCACACCCAGGATGATGTAGTAACGGTTGCTGTTGTCTTGTGCCATCTCTATTTGTCGCGGCTTTGCAGATTTCGAACCAATGTGACAAGTTGTTGTTTCTTAGCTTCTTCGGCGTGAATCTTGCGAATGTCTTCCATACACATCCGGGAGTAGCGGTCGATCTCCTTTTCAGTGGCCTCCCTCACGTTCACGGCATCGAAAATGGATTTCACCTGCTCGAATTTGGCCTGTTCATCGGCAGGAACCGTG
Source organism: Bacteroidales bacterium (assembly GCA_016281255.1). Taxonomy (GTDB): domain Bacteria; phylum Bacteroidota; class Bacteroidia; order Bacteroidales; family WCHB1-69; genus F23-D06. The sequence goes on along the minus strand of JAEEIG010000225.1, from coordinate 3,549 downwards.
GAAAAGAGTGCTTTCAGCTCTTGTTTCTGTGCGTCATCGGCCAGCTCGAGGGCTTTCAGATAGACGAACGTCTTCTTGTTGTCTTTGATATCGCCGCCCACCTTCTTGCCGAAGTGAGCGGAATCGGCATAGACGTCCAGCACGTCGTCGGCGAGTTGGAAGGCGAGACCGAGGTGGATGCCTAAATCGTAAAGGGCTTGCAGGCTCTCGGCATCGGCGCCGGCCACCAGACCGCCCGACTTCAGGCAGCCGGCGAACATGACGGCGGTCTTCAGGCGAATCATCTCCACATATTGCTCGATAGGAACCATTTCCATCGTCTCAAAATCGAGGTCGAACTGTTGTCCTTCACAGATTTCCAGTCCGATGCGGGCGAAAATCTCCGTGATGGCTCTGACGGTTTCCGGCGGGCAGTTGGTCTTGAGAAGCTCCAACAGCGCGAGGGCCACGAGGGCGTCACCCGACAGAATGGCGATGTTACTGTTCCATTTCTTGTAAACGGTGGGCTGTCCGCGCCGCACATCGGCCTTGTCCATGATGTCATCGTGTATCAAGGTGAAATTGTGCAGCATCTCGAAGGCGGCGGCGACATGCTGAACCTGATCGGGGTTGCCGTTGAAGAGGTCAGCAGCCATGTGTACCATTGCCGGACGCAACCGTTTTCCGGATTGCATCAGTATGTATTCGATGGGATCGTAAAGGTTTTTAGGTTCCCTGTTTTGAAGAATTTCCTGAAATTGTTGTTCTATTGTATTCACGACAGTTCGATTTTGATAAAACTTGCAAAAATAACATTTTATCAAATATGACAATAGGAAAAAAATGCCGGCTTATTCGAAGCGGACGGCGCTTACCGGCGAGATTTTCCGGCTGATGATCCACGCGGGGATGACCAGCACCAGCATGCAGGCCACGAAAACACCGATATTCAGCAGGATAACCTCCCCTGCATGGAACTCGATCGGCACATAATTCACGTAGTAGGTGTCCGGATTGAGCTTGATGAGGTGGAAATGCTGCTGCACCAATCCCAAACCGAGGCCGATGAGGTCTCCGATCAAAAGTCCTTGCACCAAGGTGTGCCCCGCCACCATCAAAAAGGTTTGCACTACATGTTTTGTCTTCATTCCCAAGGTTTTAAGGATGCCGATGAGTCGGGTTTGCTCCAAAATGATGATGAAGAATATCGACATCATGGTAATCATGCAGACGCAGGTGGTGATGATGAGCAACACGGAGACATTGGTGTCGAAAAGGGCAATCCAATCGAAGATTTCGGGATAAATCTGTTTCACGGTTTCCGCTTTCAGGTTGATATCTATCTGATTGTGAAGCTGACTGCCCACATCATCCATCATGCCGTAGTCGCGGGTGAGCACCTCAATGCCGCTCACTTGCGTCGAGTCCCAGTCGTTGAGTTTCTGCACGTGCCTCAGGTCCACCAATGCGAATTTGGTATCGTATTCGGGTAATCCTGTTTCGTAAATTCCTGACAATGTGAAACTTCGCTGTCTGGGTGGGTCTTGTACGAAGTAGGTGCGCACCTTGTCACCCACTTTGATTTGCAGCTTGTCGGCCAACCGTTTGGAGAGGATGATGCGGTTGTCGGCAACGGTGTCGTCGAGTTGTAACGTATCTCCTTCCAGCAAGTTACGGGAGAACTGTCTCCCGTCAAAGGCCTTGTCCACCCCTTTGAGCACGATGCCCTCCACTTGGTCGGCCGTCTTGATGATGCCCACCTTGGTGGCAAACGGTTGGGCGGAGACCACGCCGGGAACGCTGTAAATATCGTTCAACAGCGTGTCATTCAGCGTGATAGGGATTTGTTCGAAGGAGTAATTGTGATCGTAATGCGAGATGCGGATGTGCTGTCCCATGGTCACCACTTTGTTTTCAATCACTTGTTTGTAGCCGGACGTGACCCCTATGGCTATCAGCATGATAACCACGCCAAGGGAGACTCCGAATACCGAAAGCCGGATGATGGGCTTGGCGAACCGGTTGCCTTTCTCGCGCAGGATGCGGCGGGCTAATTGCCAGTGATAGGAAAACTGTGACATAGAAAAAAAGGTAGAGACGTGCCATGGCACGTCTCTACAATATTGAGAATTAGTCTGTTAAAACGTATTACCTGCGGCTTGGCAAGCGGTGATGGCCACGAGGCTGACGATATCATCGACGGAGCAGCCGCGGGAGAGGTCGTTGATAGGAGCGGCCATGCCTTGCATGACAGGACCGACGGCGTCGGCGCCAGCGAAACGCTGTACCAGTTTGTAGGCGATGTTACCGGTCTCCAATGAGGGGAACACCAGCACGTTAGCCTTGCCGGCAACGGGGCTGCCGGGAGCTTTTTGAGCGCCCACAGACGGGATGATGGCGGCATCGGCCTGCAATTCACCGTCAATCACGAGGTTGGGATCCATCTCCTTGGCGATGCGGGTGGCGTTGACCACCTTATCGACCAGTTCGTGTTTTGCGGAGCCCTTGGTGGAGAAGCTCAGCATAGCCACGCGCGGCTCGATGCCGGCGATAGTACGGGCGGTTTGTGCCGTGACAACAGCAATCTGGGCGAGTTTGTTCTCGTCTGTGTTCGGGTCTGCAGCGCAGTCGGCGAACACCATCACGCCATCGTCACCCCATTTTTTGTCCTGGAAGCACATGATGAATGCGCCGGAGACCACGGAGATGCCGGGTAAGGTCTTCACAATCTGGAAGGCGGGACGAAGCACGTCGCCCGTAGCGTGTTGTGCACCAGTCACTTCACCGTCAACATCTTTGTTCTTGATGAGCAGAGTGGCCAGATAGAGAGGATCTTCCACTTTCTTGAGGGCCTCTTCCATCGTCATGCCTTTGTTCTTGCGGATTTCATAGAGCATGTTGGCATAGAAATCCTTTTTGGGGTTGTTCAGCGGGTCGATGATGTCGGCCTTCGCGATGTTTTTCAGACCCCATTCGGCGGCTTTGGCCTCGATGTTGGCCTTGTTGCCGAGCAGTGTGATGGCGGCGTAACCATTCTCAATGATGATGTCCGCAGCTCTTAAATTTCTTTCCTCTTCGCCTTCTGCCAAAACGATGCGTTTGTTGGCTTTTTTGGCGTTTTCCTTGATTTTGTCGATAATGTTCATTGTTCGATTATTTGTTTGTTGTTTGTTAGATGTATTCTTACAATGAGGCGGCAAAGGTACATAATATTTCCCAATATCGCGCCGCCAAAATTGTTTTTCCACCGAACAATGACTTTTTTGGTTTTCAGGAGGTTATTCTCGCACAATTTTCCCACCACCATGAACGGTGACCTTCCCGAGTTCGGACTTGTCGGTAAGGTAGGCGGTGCCTATGACAGTAGCTATGATGTAGCCGACACTGGCGTGCGTGATGTGCGCGGTAGTGACTTTCAGAAGTTGCGTGTTAACCGTGCCGGCACCTGTGTTTTCCAGCGTCATCTCTTCCGCCTTGCCGTTCATTAGCATCATATCACCCGGGCCTTGGTTCCGCAGCTCTATCCTTTTTGCCGTGATATTTTGCATTTTAATGTCCCCCGCGCCTTTA
>JAEEIG010000224.1 GCA_016281255.1 Bacteroidales bacterium | reverse complement strand
TGGCTGAAATGAACGCCGAAAACGAAGGCGAAGAGCGCGAAAACGACGATCGCGAAGGCGGCCGCCGCAGAAGAGTTTCCCGCAAAAACAACGAATAATTTTATCACTGAAAAAAACATTCAACAATATGGCTAATATCACAGCTGCAGATGTTAACAAACTGAGACAAGAGACCGGCATCGGCATGATGGACTGCAAGAAAGCGCTCGTCGAAGCTGACGGCGATTTCGAAAAAGCACGCGACATCCTCCGCAAGAAAGGTCAGAAAGTGGCCGCCAAACGCGCCGACCGCGCTTCCAACGAAGGCCGTATCATCGCCAAAACCAACGCCGACAAGACCAAAGGTTACATGCTCATCATGGCATGTGAGACCGACTTCGTGGGCAAAGGCGAAGAATTCGTCAACTTCACCGACAGCGTCCTCGACAAAGCCATGGCTGCCGACATCAAAACCATGGACGAACTCCTCAACATGGACTATAACGGCATGAAGGTTTCCGAAAAGCTGGTTGAAATGACCGGTAAAACGGGTGAGAAGATCGAATGTCCTGACTATCAGGTCGTCGAAGCTGCTTACGTGGAAGCTTACAACCATATGGGCAACCACAAAGCCACCCTCGTGGGCTTCAACAAGGCTGGCGAAAAGGTCGCTGAAGTGGCACACAACGTCGCCATGCACATCACCGCCATGGCTCCCGTCGCCCTCGACGAAAACGCCATCCCCGAAGATGTGAAGGAGAAAGAACTGGCCGTGGGCGTCGAGAAGACGAAACTCGAAATGATCCAGAGAGCCGTTGATTCCGCCTTGCACAAAGCAGGTATCAACCCCGCTCACGTTGACAGCGATGACCATATCAACTCCAACATGGCCAAGGGTTGGATCACCGAGGAACAAGCCGAACTCGCCCGCAAAATCAAGGTCGAGGAAGCTGAAAAAGCGGCCGCAAACCTCAACGAGAAGCAAATCCAGCAAATTGCCCAAGGTCGTTTGGTGAAGTTCTTCAAAGAGAGCACCCTCACCTACCAACCTATCGTGATGGGCAGCGACGGCAAAGAGAGCGTCGGCGCTTACATCAAGAGAATGGACAAAGACCTGGCTTGCACCGGTTTCGTCCGCAGACAAATCGGCGAGTAATCTCTTGATCTATTTTGACATGAAGGCCGCGATATCAATCGCGGCCTTTTTTTGTTTGCAAAAATTGCGTATCTTTGCAAACTCATTTGCTTGACCATTTACCATTGACATCCAACCGCGTAACCGTTTAACCATATAACCCTTAAATTTAAACCCTAATGAAGAAACTCCTTCTCGCAATCATCATGCTGGCCGCATTCACCGCCAACGCACAGTATCACCTCCTTTACGAATCCTTCTCCGACGGCAGCGGCGACACCAGCCGCACACAGGTGACGGTCGCCGGCGAGCAACTGCGCATCACTTCCGCCGACCCCGAGGAGACCAACCCCATCCCCGGCATCGCGAAGCATATCACCTATATCGACTTCGCCCGCGACACCGCTTTTTATCAGCTCTATTACTCGCAAAACGAACAGTATTTCACCGGCGTTTCCCTCCATTCCGGCAACGACTATCAATTCGAGAAAGTCGAAATAGTCGATGGATACCGGTGCAAGAAATACACCACTTCACTCTTTTCCAACCGGATGGAGATTTGGATGACGGAGGATTTGAAATACCATGCCACCCCGACGACCACCTTCGCCGACCTGCCCGGCGTGCTCGTGAAATACACGCGCAACGGCAACACCACCACGCGCCTTGCCTCCGAAAAGATCGAAAGAAACGTTCGGAACAAAAAGGAGCCGCAACCGCTTGTCCCCGAAAACCTTGGCACCTACATGAAAAGCCGCCAACTCGGCTACCTCGAAAAGGAGAAGCTCGTCATCACCATCCCAGTCTTTCACGACGCGCAAATCTGCTTCAACCCCAAGTTGGAGAAATCCCGCGCCATCCCCTTCGACACGGTTCTCCCATACTCCAACGGCACCATCATCCTGAAACGGCTCAATATCAAACAATTACCTGCTCATTATCAACTATTTGCGGAACTTACCGAACAATCCAACGGCGATGCCTACGACCGAACAGGCTCCATCTTCGTGATTCCTACGTCGCAAAAGACCAACTTCCTCAACGCGCTGATCGACAGCGTGGGCGTGCTACCCGTCTTCACCGACAAGAACGGCGAACAGTACCAGGGCATCAAGTTAGAGAAAAACTACACACCATTGGTGGAATTGGTCCGCTTCTTCACGCCATTCGGGGTGAAACACTTCAACCAATACCGCTCGCTGAACGACAAAGAGTGGGAGGACGCCGCCTATTACAAACAGGATGTCAGCGACTTGCGGCAATATCTGCAAGGGGATGTCTATATCGGGGCATTCATCGGCAACTACGACGGCGGCGGGCACAAAATCTCCCTTGACCTCAAGGCATACCCTGAAAGCTATGAATGGAAAACCGGGGACGAAAACCTCTGGACGCTGCCGCTCTTCAACACCTGCAACGTGATGGAGATGTCGGGACAGAACTACGGCAAATTCTTCGAAACCGACAGTCTGACGGTGACGTTCACCGTGCCGGAAGGCCTCACCTCATTGCGTTTGCGTTACCTCAGCACGGGACACGGCGGCTGGGACAGCGGTGACGAGTTCGTGCCGAAAGAGAATGTCATCCTCATCGACGGGAAGCCGCGTTTCCGCCACACCCCGTGGCGCAGCGACTGCGGCACTTTCCGCACCTACAACCCTGCGTCCGGCAACTTCTGGAACGGCATGTCCTCCTCCGACTACTCGCGTTCGGGCTGGTGTCCCGGCACCGCCACGCAGCCAGTCTATTTCGACCTCACGGGCCTCACGCCCGGCGAGCACACCATCACGATTGCCATCCCGCAAGGGCAGCGCGAGGGCACGTACTTCAGCGCATGGAACGTGTCGGGAGTGCTGGTGGGGAGGAGATAAGGTTTAAGGTTTATGGTTTATGGTTTATGGTTTATGGGTTATGGGTTAACGGGGGTGCCTTATTGCATCGTCCGGATCTTGAACGTTGGCCTCCCTTCCACTAACGGGTATTCCACCTTCACTACCACCTCTTCGTTCGGCTTCAGGTCGAAATAATTACGGGAATATTGCACCTTGTAGCCGTGTGTTTCCTCTATAAACACAGCTTTCTGCAGAGTCTTCGCTGAAAGATGGATTTCAGCGGAATGGTCGCCGTATTCGGTTTTGACTTGCAATGGCCGTTTCAAAAGATTCAGTGCCTTAGGTTTCACGAAATAGGTCAGATAGGAGACTTTTTCGCCATTATCGGGAACAAAATCAGCGTCCAAGAAGACATCTCCCGCGTTTTTCACGCCTTTGGGCAGCACCACAACGGCCGCTTTGACACTGCTGTTCGGATGCACGGAGACGAGCGACATCGCGGAATGGACCAGTGTGCCGTCCATGGTGCAGATGTTCCAATCGAACTGTCCGCTAACCGGCTCGAAAGAATCGTTGATCAGATACAACTCTATGGTATCCTGAGAGATACGGCATGAGGCAATGGACACGTTGGCGTATAACTGCGGCAACTTGTAGTACAACGCTTTCGGATTTCCAGCCACATCGATGCAGCTCCAGGAAGCCACAGGCCAGCAGTCGTTGAGCTGCCAGAAAAGGGTGCCGCTGCAACGGTCGTGCCGGATTCTGTGCGCCTCGATGGCCTGCGCGATGCCGTCCTGCTGCACCAACTGACTGTAATAGACGAAATCGCCCAGATTTTTGGGAACGAAGCCGTACAAATCCTGCATGGCCTTCTCGATGATCTGCACCCCGCGACCGTGCTTTTGGTGGTTCTGCATGGACGGGGAACGAAGATCGCGCTCGCCTTCAGGGATAAAAGCGCTCCAAAGCGACATTTCCGGGTAGGATTGGAAACCGTATTCGGTCATGAAACGACCCGTTTTCTCCCACCAGACCTCGAACGGCAACTCACCCCACCAGACGCCCCAGTAGTGGCTGCAACCATGGGTGGTACACTCGGAGTGTCCCCAGCCGTAAGTCGGCGAAGAATGCACATAATTGCCCTTATGAATGTTCTCCACACAGATTTTGGGCAGCATAGTCTCGAAAAGCTGTTCATAATCTTCATACATCACCGCATATTGCTGATCCGTATAGCCCAGGGCATCTTGCCATCCCCAGTCCTCCAAGCCATTGTGCACCTCATTGTTGCCGCACCAAGTGGCGATGCACGCATGGTGACGCAAGCGCTTCACCTGCTCTTCGGCTTCGATCTTCACGTTGTCCATAAACGCTTTGTCGCCGGGGTATATGTTGCAGGCGAACATAAAGTCCTGCCAGACCAAAATACCCATCTGATCGCAATAATTGTAGAAGGCGTCGTGTTCGTAAATGCCACCGCCCCATACACGCAACATGTTCATATTCGCGTCTTTGGCTTGATTGATGAGCTCGGCATAGCGGTCGTCACCCTCACTGCGGGCCATGACTCCCGGATAGGAAGAGGCCGGAATCCAGTCGGCACCGCGCATGAAGAGCGGCTTGTCGTTGACGATGAACTGGAACGACTCGCCAATGCTGTCGTTCTTCTGCACCAACTCCACTGTGCGCAAACCATGCGAATGCAGCATCGGAGTGGACATGCCTTCCGTACTGAGGTTGAAGTAGTAGAGATGCGCTTCGCCCGCCCCGTTCGGCCACCAAAGTTTCGGATTCTCGATAGTCACGGGAATGACCACTTTGTTGTCGCCCTTGTGCAGCTTCGCCTTGTATTGAATCTCTTGACTGTAGCCGTCTTTGTCGGTGATACTCAGCAACAGGTTGGTTGTCAGCTTCTTGTCTGCCTGAATATCCACTTCCACCTCAGCAATCCAAGGACGGGCAGGTTCGTAGGAAGGTTCGGTGTCTTTCACATAGAAATCATTGACTTTCAATACATTCCAAGACTCGACATACACATTCTTCCAGATACCGCAGGTATTGAGCTTCGGTCCCCAGTCCCAGCCGCTCTCGTACTGCGCCTTGCGGGTGAAGACGCGGTTGTCGGGGAGCTTGTACGGCAGTTTCGAAGCTGCGACACTGTCGAACGGTTCGGTCGGCAGAAATCTGACAATCAGTTCGTTGCCAGTATCCTTCAGCTTGTCGGGCAGCGGGAAACGCCACGTCCGGAACATGTTGTTCGTCATCGTGTCCCCTGAGGAGGCGGTCAGCCGTTCGCCGTTGAGGAAGACTTCCGCGTAGGTATCCAAACCCTCGAATACCAGCTCGTTGTACAGGAAAGGTCCCCCGCTGCCGCAATTACCGTCGAACAGCAGCCGGTATTCCCAGACGCTGTCGGCGACCCACTGCACTTTCTGTTCGTTGTCGCCATAGAACGGGTCGGGAATCAGCTTGTTGGCGAGCAAGTCGTCGTGGATGTTGCCCGGCACGGTGGCGGCGTACCATTGGCTG
>JAEEIG010000223.1 GCA_016281255.1 Bacteroidales bacterium | reverse complement strand
CTACCGCAGCCGCACTGGCATACGGCCTCGACAAGAAGAACAAGGATATGAAGGTCGCAGTCTTCGACCTCGGTGGCGGTACCTTCGATATCTCCATCCTGGAACTCGGCGACGGTGTCTTCGAGGTGAAATCCACCAACGGTGACACGCACCTCGGCGGCGACGACTTCGACCACAAGATCATCGACTGGCTGGCCAACGAGTTCATGAAGGACTACAATGTGGATTTGCGCAAAGACGCCATGGCTCTGCAACGTCTGAAAGAGGCTGCCGAGAAGGCCAAGATCGAGCTCTCCAGCTCCAACTCCACGGAAATCAACTTGCCGTACATCATGCCGATCGACGGTGTGCCGCAACACTTGGTACGCACGCTCACCCGTGCCCAGTTCGAGCAACTCTGCGACGACCTGATCCGCAAGACCATCGAACCCTGTAAGAAGGCTTTGGCCGACGCCGGTTACAAGACCTCCGACATCGACGAGGTGATCCTCGTGGGCGGCTCCACCCGTATCCCCGCCATCCAGAAGGTGGTGGAAGACTTCTTCGGCAAAGTGCCCTCCAAGGGCGTGAACCCCGACGAAGTGGTGGCTATCGGCGCCTGCATCCAAGGCGGCGTGCTGAGCGGCGACGTGAAAGACATCCTCTTGCTGGATGTGACCCCGCTGTCACTCGGTCTGGAGACCCTCGGCGGTGTGATGACCAAGCTCATCGACGCCAACACTACCATCCCGACCAAGAAGTCACAGGTGTTCACCACCGCAGCCGACAACCAGACCTCTGTGGAGATCCACGTGCTGCAAGGCGAACGTCCCATGGCGGCTCAGAACAAGAGCATCGGCCGTTTCCACCTGGACGGCATTCCGGCGGCCATGCGCGGCGTCCCGCAAATCGAGGTCACCTTCGACATCGACTCCAACGGCATCCTCAACGTGACGGCTCACGACAAGGCTTCCGGCAAGGAACAGAAAATCAGGATCGAGGCTTCCTCCGGCCTGAGCGACGACGAAATCAAGCGCATGAAGGCGGAAGCCGAGGCCAACGCCGACGCCGACAAGAAGGCCAAGGAAGAGATCGACAAACTGAACAACGCTGACTCGTTGGTGTTCAACACCGAGAAACAGCTCAAGGAGTTCGGCGACAAGATCCCCGCTGACGACAAGGCCAAGATCGAAGCCGCGGCTGCCAAACTGAAGACCGCGCACGACAACAAGGACTTCGCCACCATTGACAGCGCAACGGCAGAGTTGCAGAGTGCTTGGAACGAGGCATCCCAGAAGATGTACGCCGCACAGGGCGGTGCCCAACAGCCCGGCGCCGACTTCAACGGCGGCTTCAACCAGCAGGCCGGTCCACAAGGCCCGCAAGGCGGCGCCAACAACGGCGGCAGCGACCCCGAGGTGCAAGATGTGGACTTCGAGGAGGTGAAGTAATTACGAACAATCCCTGTAGAGACGTGCCATGGCGCGTCTCTACAATACCCCAACCGGGTGCTGATGAGGAATCGGCACCCGTTTTTTTTTTGATGGAGGTGCCCGAAATTGTTGTATTTTTGCACCCGAAAAATTAACAAAGTTGATATGTCCGATTTTGAAACGATTAAGAAAACGGCCGACCGTTCCCGGAATATCATCCGCACCAGCGTGATCGGTATTGTGGCCAATGTGCTCTTGGCGGCTTTCAAGGCTGTGGTGGGGCTCTTGGCCAGTTCCGTGGCCATTGTCATGGATGCGGTGAACAACCTCAGCGACGCGCTTTCGAGCGTCATCACCATCGTCGGTACGAAACTCGCCGCGCGTCCCGCCGACCGCCAGCACCCTTTCGGGTACGGCCGTATCGAGTATTTCAGCGCCATTATCATCGCGGTCATCGTCATAACGGCGGGTGTCACCTCGCTGATTGAGTCGGTGAAGAAACTTTTCGCGCCCACCGCGCCGGAATACACCACCGTGACGCTCGTGGTCATCATCGTGGCCATCGTGGTGAAACTGGTGCTGGGCCGCTTTGTGAAGAAACAGGGCGAACGGCTGGAGAGCGACGCGCTGATCGCCTCGGGGTCCGATGCCCTCTTCGATGCCATTATCACACTGGCGACGCTGGTCTCCGCCGGCATCATGCTCCTCTGGAACGTCTCGCTCGACGGCATTTTGGGCGCACTCATCTCCCTCGTCATCATCAAAGCCGGTTTCGAGATGCTGGCCTCGCCCGTCAACGAACTGCTGGGCGCAAGGGTCTCCGAAGAACTGGTGCACACTATCAAGGAGGAAGTGCTGGCCTTCGAAGGCGTGCACGGCGTTTACGACATCATCCTGCACAATTACGGACACGAGGTGATGATCGGGTCGCTGCACATCAGCGTGGACGACACGATGGACGCCTACCGGATCCACGGCCTCACACGTCGTATGTCCGGACTTATGTACGCGCGACACGGCATCATCATGACTGTGGGCATCTATGCTGTCGCTACCGGCGAGAACAAACGTTCGGAGTTGCAAAACATTGTCATGAAAACACTTGGACAGCACAAGGATGTCGAACAGGTACACGCTTTCTACTATTTTGAAAAAGAGAACATCGTCTCGGTGGACGTGGTGCCCGACCTCTCCGTCCACGATGAAAATGCCTTCTGCCACCAGCTTGTCGAGGAGCTGAAGCCCCTCCTGCCCGATGTGGAGTTGAGCATCGTGATAGACCATAATTATAGCGAATAACCCGAATTACAAACACTAAAAGCTAATACAATGAAAAAATCATTCTACTTGATGCTTCTCGCGGCCATCGTCTTCGCGGGGTGCGACAAAAACAACGTCTCGAAACTCAACGAGAAGATTATCGGAAAGTGGATGCCGGTCGATCTTGACGGCCAGGCTGTGCTGACCGACGACCAGTCCGTCTATACTTTTGTCTCCTCGGCCACGGCATACATGAGCACATCGGCCGTTCCCAGTCAAGGCGACGAGAACGCGTGGGGCGAACCGATAGAAATGGATGTCGTCATCAAGGGCCAAAAGATGACCCTCACCTATTCCCTTGGAGAGAACACCAAAGCGGTGGAAGTGCTCAAATTCATCTCCATCGACGACCACCAGTTCACGGCCGACTACAAGATAACGGTGACGGAGAACGGCAAAGAGGTGCGTTCCAACGAAGGGGAAATCCACTTCTCCAAGGTCACCGACGAATTCAGCCAAGACCTTCTCGGGACCTGGGAGTGTCAGGGAATCACGGGCAGTCAGACCCATAACGACGACAACGCCCGGTTGGAGTTCTTTCCGGACGGGAGCTACGATTTCTATCGTAAGAATGTCGCCGGTGAATGGGAACTCGTGACGGACCGCGTGCTCAACGCATTCTTCGTGGACGGCAAATTCTTGGCCACCCGTTGGGAGAGTGCCGGCCAGCCGATGGAATATGAGTATTGGGAAATCGAAAGCATCGACGACAATGGCATGAAGTGGTCCGCCTTGCGCCAGCTTCCCGACGGTCTCCGCTACCGTCAGGGCGTGAGATGGAAAAAAATAGAGTAGAACAGAAGTGATAAGTGTAATTATGAAATCTAAGACCTTTATTGTCACAATGTTCGCCCTGCTTCTTGCAGTGGTCGGCTTCGGACAGAACAAAAAGTATAAAAGCATTTACGACATCACGGTCAAGGATATCAAAGGCCGGGACGTGTCGTTAGCCGACTACAAAGGCAAAGTGCTGTTGATCGTCAATGTCGCGAGCAAATGCGGGCTCACCCCGCAATACGAAGGCCTTGAAGCGCTATATCAGAAGTACCACGACCAAGGACTGGAGATCCTGGCGTTCCCCTGCAACCAGTTCCTCGAACAGGAACCCGGCACCAATGAGGAGATCCAGAACTTCTGTTCTTTGACCTACAACGTCACCTTCCCGCTGTTCGACAAAGTCGATGTCAACGGCAAGAAGGAGAGTCCGTTATACACCTTCCTCAAGTCCAAAGCCCCGTTCACCGGCTATCCGGAAGGATACGAGGCCTTCGCCGCCCAGCTCGACATGATTCACCAGAAAACCGGTTCCGGTTTCGACAAAGGCGATGCCATCAAGTGGAACTTCGGCAAGTTCCTGGTCTCCAAAGACGGCCAGACCATCCTGCGCTTCGAGCCGATGGTGTCGCCCGAGGGTTTGGAGGAGGATATCCGGCGGATGCTGGGAGAGTGATTTTTCCACCAAGGAAAAGAAACCCCAAATATATGTTTGATTTCATAGATGCGACGGGCTCTGCCCGCAAAGACGACCCTCGTATGCGCGACGTGGAGGGGGAGATGATACGAAGCCACGCGTTATGCCTGCGGATCTCCTCCAAGAAGCCCACAGACCCGGATTACAAAGCGCTGCTGGAAGAGCTCTTCCAATGCGAGCTCGACGACAGCGTCGCCATCGTCTCCCCTTTCTATTGCGATTGCGGCTGCCGGATGAAGCTTGGCAAGAACATTGTCATCAACAAAGGGGCCACTTTTTTGTCTCCCGGCATCATTGAGATTGAGGACAACGTCCTGATTGCGCCCGAAGTCAAAATCACGACCGTCGATCACGACCTCCACGACCGTCACAATCTGTTCCATTTCGGAAAGGTGACCCTCAAGGAGAACGCGTGGATCTGCATGGGGGCCACCATTTGTCCGGGTGTGACAATCGGCAGGAATGCCGTTGTCGCCGCCGGTGCTGTGGTAACGGAAGACGTGCCGGACAACTCCATGGTGGGAGGTGTGCCCGCCAAGAAGATCAAGGATCTGGGAACGACGATTTAAGTCCCCTTTAGTGCGCAAAAACGACGCCCAGATAGAACCGTGCGCCCGAGGGCATCTCGCGATTGGGCAACGGGATGAGCCAGTCTGTTTTGAAGGTGAGATGGACGGCCGGAGTGATGGCGAATTCGACTCCGATATTGGGGTCCAAGCAGAAAAACGCCTCGTTGTGCACCACGACATCTGTTTCGGGCACCCAATCTTCCGAAGAACCATCGAACAGAAGCATTGAGGAGCTTCTCCCTCCGCCGAGGGTGAGTCCAACGTAAGGTTTCCATCGTCCGAACGTCCAATAAGCATCCACCAGAAGACCGCCCCAGCTGGTGCGGATGTAACTGCTGTTTTTCATCTGGCGGAGGGTGGAGACATACCCTTCACCGCCCAGACGTAAATGATTGCCGAGATGGAAACGGAGCACACCGCCCAGCCCGAAAGTCATTCCTTTGGCATGGTAGTCCACAGCGCTATAATGTCCTTGCAGGTATCCTGTGTGCACCATCATGCCACCGTCAAAAAGCTGTTTTTTAGGCTCTTGTGCGTGCGCAAGAGGCGCGACGGTCATCAAGAAGAATGCCAATAATAATGGTAAGAGGTTTGTACAACTGCAGTTTTGCCGCATATCAATAGTTTTTTACGGCGGCAAAAATAGTATTTCCAATTATTCTGGTTCTCCTCAATAGTAGGGATTTTTAAGATGGCTGTTACTCAACCAAGGCGGTATTTTCTGCTACAACCCAACCTTCACCCCCAGATATACGCTTCTCGGCAGCATCGGGCCGTAGATGTAGCCGCCGTCACGCGTGGGCCCTGCGTCTAAGTCGCGTTGGTAGGCGTCCGTGATGTTGCGGATGCCGGCAGTGACTTGCAAGACAATCCGGTCGGGGAGGCTTTCCGACCACTTTTGCTGGAGTTTGATGTGAAAATCGTAGCTTGCCTGCGCATTCAGGACGAAAAAGGCGGGCGTTTTCACCAAAACGGGTTCTTCGAGCTCGTGCGGCACCAACATCGCCCCCGTGAGGTTGCCTGTCACGTTAATCGTCAGTTTCCTCCACGGGTTGCTTTCTAAAATCAGGTAACCATAGACGTTCGGGGTGCGCAGCATCCGGATTTCCGGCGCGGCATCCTCGTTCCACTCCAACGGCTGGTTGTAGCGGCTCACCTGCCACGTGGCGCCGAGCTCTGCCGACAGCCACCGTCTCCACGCGATTCGCATCGAGAGGTTCGCACCGGCCACATACCCCTTGTCGGCGTTGTAACGCTCTGACACTTCGTTGCCTGCAGCATCCGTGTACCGCCGTTCCGCGAAAATGTCCTTGAGGTAGGTGTAGAACCCTTCGCCGGTGAGATCGACATCCACGTCGCCCTTGTAGAGGCAGTAGTCGGCGGAAAGGGAGACGCTGTGCGAACGTTCCTCTTTGAGGTCGGGCGCGAGGGTGCTGATGATGCGTTCGCCGTCCGCAAGGGCGACGTGAAGGTCTTCGTCGTAGGTTTGCGGGGCGCGGAAGCCGGTGGCGTAACTTACCCGGAAAGAGAGTCTTCGGAAGGGATTGTAGCGAATGTTGACACGTGGCGAGAAAATCGGGTTGCGGATGAGCGAATGCTTGTCCATGCGCACACCAGCCAACAGCGACCAGTGCTCGTTTTTCCACTCGTTCTGCGCATACACGCTGCCGATTTGCACATCTTGGTGCAGATATTGTGCATAACCCGGGATGGAGTCGGTCAGATGGTCGAAACTGTATTCCGCCCCGACCGTCAGGGACGCGGGCATAAACCACAGTTTGTCGAAGTGATAGCGCCACAACGCACCGGTGGCGAGCGTCAGGTTGTGGGTACAGCCGTAGGCCTTCAGTGCATCCTCCCGCTCTTCGGGTGTGCCTTCACCGATACCGCCGTAGTAACTGTCGCGATGGATGTGCTGCAGCGCGGCGTAGGCCTCCACGTGCTGGTGCCCGAAGTCGATGTGGTAGTCGAGATGACCGCTGTGGATGAGGTGCGACGCGCCCTCCGAGATGTTCGACTCGTGCGGCGGGAGGCTGAGGTTGTTGCCGCCCCGGTGGTCGTCGCTCACGATGTTATAGCGGAAACTCAGCTTCGAGAGTCGGGTAGGGCGCACGTAGGCGTTGAGCCCGACGGAGAGGTTGCGCAGTCGCGGAAGGTCGCTGTAGCCGTCGCCGTTGCGGTCGTAAGGGTCGCGGTGGCGGTCCTGTGCGAAGAGGTAGAGGCCGGCGTTGCGGTTTTTCGTCACGGCGGAGGCATACGCGTGCGTGGTGTTGTCGAAGGAGCGGGTAAGTCCGATGTTCGTGACGCTGTGCCCGAAACCGCCGCCGTTGCTGGTCGCCTCCTTCGTGATGATGTTGATGACCCCGCCGACCGCCGATGCGCCGAACAGGGCACTTCCGCCCCCGCGCATCACCTCGATGCGGCCGATCATCTCCGCCGGAATCTGCTCAAGACCGTAAACACCGTTCAGGGAGGAGAATATCGGCTTCGAATCGATGAGGATTTGTGAATAATGGCCGTCCAGGCCGTTGATGCGCACCTGCGTGAAGCCGCAATTCTGACAGTTGTCCTCCACCCGCAGTCCGGGCACGAAGTCGAGCGTCTGCGCCAGGCAGACGGCATTCATGGTCTGCATCGTCTTCGGGGTGGCGATGGTCACCAACGCCGGTGCCTCCCGCCTGAGCGTCTGCTCGCGATTCGAGGAAATTGTGATTTCATTCACGTGCAATGTGTCGTGCTCGTGTTCGTGGTGCGGCATGTCCTGTGCCCCCGCACCAAAGGCTATCGCCCCGAACAATACCGTCAGGGCGGATCTGAAATGTCTGTTCATTGTTTTTCGTTGTTACGATGATATAATAAAGTTAGGCAATAGGCAATAGGGAATAGGCAATAGGCCTGTACCCTTCGCCAAATCACCAATCACTAATCACCAATCACTAATCACCAACCAACCGGAGGTGCTCGTAACAGATTGACACCATGAATATTGGAAATGAAACAGGGTGCTAAAACAAAGGGGTGTAGGAAAAGTCCCGGGTTTTCGTTGAAAATGATCAGACAGGTAGGGATGACCACCTTGGTGACCGTGAAGTGGCAGATGGCGCAGTCGTGGTCATCCTCGTCGAGGGCTTCCAGAATGGAGTGGGCGAGGGTGTGGTGCGACATGGCAAGTCCGTCAAGCGGACAGACAATGTCTTCAGCGGCCTTCCAGTGATGGTGGTGGAAGGCTTTGGTGCCGGTCATGCCGCAGAAGGCCACGAGCAGCACCCAAGCGATGATCTGTCTCAGGCGCGGTCTCATTTTCGGGCGGCAAAAATATAAAATTATCGGATTGAATCAGAAGGATACCATGGGTGATTTGACCCCTTGATTTGCTTGGCGATTTTCGGAGGCCTCTACCGCGTGACGACAATCTTCCGTGTCGGGTAGTCGCCTACTTTGACAAGATAAACGCCGGTGGAGAGACCGTGGCTGCCCACCCTGCGTCCTTCCATGTTGAAGATGCTCACCGTGCAGCCTTCGCAGCCTTCTACCGTGATATTGCCGTTCAGACTCCTGATGGTGATTCCCTCCATGTCAAGTCCGTTGATGCCGGTGTCATCGCCGCTGTTGCCGCTGACATAGCAGTTCCCTTCGAAATGGGCGGTGCCGTCGCTGATGTTATTGCCATTGGCGAGCGACGGGGTGCTGGGGGCGGAAATGAAGGTGGACGAGCTGCCACTGCCGCCGGGACCGCCAGGACCGCCAGGACCGCCGCCGGTGTTGACAGTGGGAGTGTAGAAGGCCACCGCATTGTCGCCGTAAGTGACGGTGTACCAGCTGTTGCTGCTGACGGATGAAGACTGGATGTAGGGCTGGTTGATGGAACTGCCGTTCTCTATTCCGTTGACCGCGATAATGACGCCGCCGTTGATGTAGATCCTCTTCTGCTCTTCGCTGTTGGCATCAAGCGCCAATTCGGGTGATCGCGCGCCGATGGCATATACCAGACCGCCATTGATGTAAAGGTTGCCATTGGCATCCATGCCGTCGTTGTTGGTGGAACGTGAATAGATGTAACCGCCTGAGACGGTGAGGTCTTGGGCTGAGTTGATGCCGTCGTCGTAGGCGTTGACATAGATCTCGCCGCCCTCGATGTTGAGGTAGTTCTTGCTCTCGATACCCTCGCCGTTGGTTCCGCCGGTGGTCACCTTGACGGTGCCGCCGCTGATGACCAAACCGCCGCTGTAGGTGTAGCTGTTGCCGCTCTCGGTCTTCAAGCCGGCCTTGATGCCTTTGGGCGCTGAGTAGTAGCTGTTGCTGATGTTGTCGGTGTTGCCCGTGTAGTTGGTGTTCTCGGTGGTGCCGTTGTTGTAGTAGAGTCCGCCGCTGGTGGTGACGGTGATGTTGCCGTCGGTGAGGGTCATCACCCCGTCGCACTTCATTCCCTTGCCGCCCGAGCCGGTGGAGGTGAGGTCGAGCGTGCCGCCACTGATTTCCATATTGCCGTCGGCACTGAGACAGCAGGCGGCTTTGGTCTCCAGATCGTCGGTGTCCCACATGCCTTTGCCGCTGGTGGTGACGGTGAGGTCGCCCCCGGAGATCTTCATGTCTCCGACGCATTTGATGCCTTTCGCGGCGATGGCGGTGCAAGTGATGTTGAGGGTGCCGCCCTCGATATAGATGTTGCCGCTGTCCTCGTCCTCGTGGTCGGCGGTCTCGCCGGTTGACGTGTCACCGTCCAGATCGCACTGGATGCCGTCGTCGCCCGTGCCGCTGATGGTGACACTGCCACTCTGCATCAGGAAGTATTCGTTGCAGGAGATGCCGTCGCCCACCGCCGAGGTCACGTGGAGGGTGGCGTTCTTCAAGGAGATGTATTCGCCGGTTTTGATGCCGTGCTTCACGTTGCCCACGATGTTGAGCGTGCCCTGCTGCGCGAGCTCGGCGTGTCCTTTGATGTAGAGACAGCCTTTCTGCGAGCCAGTGGCGGCATCGGTGAGGCTGTTGATGGTG
>JAEEIG010000222.1 GCA_016281255.1 Bacteroidales bacterium | reverse complement strand
GTGCCACCTGCGAGGCAAGGCGGCCCACAACCATCTCCTGGGCGTCAACGACTACCCATTCTTTCTTGACGATTTTCTCATTCGCCGAAATTGTTTTGTAACTTACTGCATCCATTTTTTCAGTTTTGTCATTTTTTTGCGAGAGACATCTTCACCCATATCTCTCTGATTTTTAACTTTTTTCCTTTGCTAACTTAAGGATAATAATCGAGTTTTTTTAAGCGCGCAAAAATAGACTTTTTTTGGATATAGTCAAGAGGTGTTGAAAAATATTTTTCGAACCCTTAGAAGTCATATCCCGCGCTCAAATAGAACCCCACTTTCTTCTTCTCGGTGCTGTTCCAGTGGATGTTGGCGGTGATCGGTCCGACCTTCGACAGGTAGCCGACCTGCAGACCGGCGCCGACGACGGGCTTCTGCATCGTCTTCAGTGTGTTTCCGTCGTGCATGGCGGCCCCGATCAGCGACAGATAGGTGTTCTTATAGACCTTGAAGCGCAGCTCGAGATTGACGGTTGACAGCATCCTGTCGCAGGTCTTCTCGCCGTTGTATCCCACAAACGGGATCTGATGTTCGTAGTATCTGCCGGCCATCATGCCGCCGACGTAGTTGTCCATGTAGCCGTTGGTGCAGCTGTCGCCGAAGATGAAACGGCTGTTGAGCGCCGCGTCAATGGTGAAGAAGCTGCACACGGGAATCGCACCCCGTATGCCGCCGCCCACGAACGCGGTCTTGTAGAAGTTGTAGTCGGCATTGAGGGTGACATGCAGCCCCTTCTCCGGGAAGTACATCCTGTTGCGCGTGTCGTAGGTGAAACGCAGGAACAGGTAGGGGTAGTAATGCTTCCAGTCTTTGGTCTCTTGGAACCCGGTCTCCGAGAAGAGGCTGTAGAACGGCGTGTGCTCCACGCGGACGCCCCCGTTCAGATCGACCAGGCTCCATTGGTTCTCCGACAAGAAGAGGCGCAGTTCGTTGTGCCACGACTTCTCATAGTAATGGTGGCTGAAGATGTGGGTGTCGGTGCCGTACAGGGTGCGGTAGCTCGTTTTGAAGAAGGCTCCCACTTTCGGACCTTTCAACGGCGTGTAAACCCATTCCAGCTTCAGGTAGGGGGAGGCCGAAAGGCGTGCGGTGATCCCGTATGAGTGGCCATAGAGCTTGTTGCGGTTGAAGGTGGCGTTCAGCAAGGCCTCGAACCACTCTTCCGTGTCCATGCGCAAGCCGAGCCCGAAGGAGTGGGGGGAGCGTTTGTCGCAGTAGAAAATCACCTTGTATCTGTCCCGGCCGTCGCCGACCAGCTGGTAGGTGACGTGCGAGAAAGCCATGGTGCCGTAGATGGCCGCCTGCGCCATCTCGAAATCTTTCTTGTAGTAGCCGCCGCCTTCATGGATGGGCAGGCGCCCGATGGTGTAGGCCTTCTCCTCTTCGCTGAGCCCCACAAAGTCGATGGCGCTGATGGTGACCCTCGTTTCCGCGCAGTTGATGGCCTTGGTGTTCTGCAGTTTCGTGCCCCGCTTGCCCACGATGCGCACGATGCTGTCGATCTCGCGTTCGTGAACCGCCGCGGCTTGGTAGCCGTGCTCGATGAGGGTGGCGATCTCCTCCGTCCCGAAACTCAGCGAGGTGTAGCCGCTCACGTCGGGGGTGATCAGCACTGTGGTGATACTCTCGTTGTGGGCGAGGGCCTCGCCGCCGCCGGAGTAGCGGGCCAGTTGCGACAGAAGGGTGGCGACGTTGTTCACCCCTTCGTAGTCGAGCGGTGAGGTGAGCAGCACGCCGATGATGATGTCCGCGCCGGCCGCTTTGGCGATGTCAGCCGGGTAGTTGTTCTTGGTGCCGCCGTCGGAGAGGATCATCGAATCGATGCGCACAGGGGTGAAATAGGCCGGGATGGACATCGTGGAGCGCAAGGCGTTGACGAAAGAACCGGAGGTCCAGCGCTTCTCTTTCTGGGTCACCATCTCCGTGGCCACACAGCAGAAGGGGATGGGCAGCTCCGTGAAGTCGATGTCTTGCTGGTAGCCGACAGAGACCGCCCCCAGCATGTTATAGACATTCAGCCCGTACAGAATGCCGGAGGGGAGGCTGCGCAGGAAGTGCGCCCCCGTGAAGGGGATGTCCAGAAGGTAGGTGCCCTTGTACACCTTCCGTTCGTAAGAGTAGTACTCCATCGGGATCTTGTCGCTCATCATCATGTTCCAGTCGATGCCCCGGACCAGGGAGTCGATTTCCGTGGCGGAGTATCCGAGTGAGTACATGCCGCCCATGAGCCCGCCCATGCTGGTGCCGGCCACGAAGTCAACAGGGATCCCTTTCTCTTCCAGATATTTGAGCACGCCGATGTGCGAGGCGCCCTTGGCACCGCCGCCTGCCAGCACCAAGGCCACGGTGGGACGGTGTTGTTCGCGACGGATCTTGTCCATCTTCTTTTGCATTTTGACGAAAAAGATCGAGTCGGTCTTGGGGTCGTAGCTTACGTTGACTAATTCGCTGCTCTGTGCAAGCACCCCGCTGCCGACAATGCAGAGCATCAGCACGGTTAAAAAACCTCTAATGGTTCTGTTTCCCATAATATTTTAATGTATTACCAATTTCTAATACCTGTTGCCCATTGCCCATTGCCCATTGCCTGTTGCCTATTGCCTGTTGCCTATTGCCTATTGCCTGTTGCCTATACAATCCGTTTTTCAACAAATAATTCCCGAGTTACTGTAAAGTACATCGCGCAGCCGGCCGCATGCACACCCGCGACGGTCCAGAAGGCGGCGGAGTAGCCGAAGTATTCCGCGATGACGCCGCCGAGCACGATGCCGAGGCCCATGCCCAAGTCCCAGCTGGTGAGCAGGGTGGAGTTGGCGGTGCCGCGCTCGTTGTGGTGCGCCACCGAGATGATCATGTTCTGGAAGGCGGGCCACATGTGGCCGTTGCCTAATCCGACCAGGATGGCGGTGGCGTAGAAGCAGACGGGATGCTTGGATATGACGAAGACGGTGTAGCCGATGGTGGAGATGAGGATGCCGATCGCCGCGTGGCGTGTCAATTTGCCCTCTCTCAGGGATTTGCCGCCTTGCAGCCGCGACAGAATCAGTCCCAGCGAGAGCAGCAGGAAGAAGGTGCCTGAACCGCTGGTGATGCCCAGGACCTCCTTGCCGTAGATGGCCAGGTAGTTGCTCAGCACCCCGTAGCACAGGGCGAAAAAGACCATGTTCACGCCTATGAACCAGCCTCTTGTCAGGAAGAAACGGTCGAGGGAGAGCTTCTTTTTGTCGGCGAGAAGCTGACGTTGCGGAAGCTTCACGGAGGCGGAGATGACCACGCTCAGGAGGGCGAAGAGCAGCGCGACGGTGAAGAGGATGTCGAAGTTGCCCGTCCACTTGTAGAGGGCGATGCCGACGGTGGGCGCGATGGCGGTGGCGATGTTGTTGCTGAGCCCGTAGTAGCCGATGCCCTCGTTGCGCCGCGAGGAGGGCAGCACGTCGATGGCGACGGTGGAGTTGGCCACGGTGCTCGCCCCGAAAGGGCCCCCGTGGAGGGTGCGAACCAAGGCAAAGAGCAGCAGCGTGCCCGCCACGAGATAGAGCCCGTAGAAGACGAAGCTCACCAACATGAAGAAAACCAGCACCTTCTTGCGGTTGAAGGAGTCCACGATGTAGCCGCTGAACGGGCGGAAAAGCAGCGCCGCGACCGCATATCCCGAAAGGGTCAGCCCGATGACATCCTTGCTGGCTCCGAAATGCTCGCTCAGGTAGATGGGAAGCAGCGGCGTGAGGATATAAAAGGCGAAAAACAGCGTGAAGTTCGCCGCCATCACCTTGATGTATTCCTTATTCCATAATTCTTCGTTTCCGGAAGGAGCCATACGCTTGATTTTCAGGCGGCAAAGGTACAATTTTTTAGCAAAAGAAAAAAAGATTCCGAGCCTAACCTAAAAAAATGTATTTTTGCAATTTCAATTCTCCAAATTATGAATGCGAAAGGAAAATATATAAGGTACATAGTTTTACTGTTTTGCACGATGCTGATGTTCGCTCTGGGCGCTTGCCAGTCGTCGAAAAGCACGACGCACAAGTCGTCCAAATACCATCGCGTGCGCACCAGACATCAACCGCATTGGAACGCCACCACGTCTCAAAGCACCACTTATTACATCAAAAAACACTCCACACGTAAAAGTCACGACAGCAAAAAAGTAAAACGTTAAACGATGAGCAGGAAAACATTGACAAGTCATATTTCATTGATTTTGTTGCTGTTGACCTTAGCCTTTAAGGTGGCAGCGCAAGAGAACCACATCCAGTTCAATGTGGTGAACGACACCGCGCAAATCGAAGCCGTCATCGAGGAGGACTCCCTGGGCAACCTCATCAACTCGATGTACGACTCGAACCTCGACAACGTGGATCATGGCAACGGAATGCTCTTCACCTATTTCAACTGGATGCCGGGTTACAATCTCTACCAGAACTTCGACATCGTGACGATTCACTACCGTCACCAGGGTTCTGCAGCACGCGACACCATCGACCTTACGGGTTACCATCACCCGGCACAATACCGCATCACTTCCAACTACGGTTACCGTCACCGCCGCATGCACCGCGGAGTTGACCTCGGCTATCCCGAGGGCACGCCTGTCGCTGCCGCGTGGGACGGCATCGTGCGTATCTCCAAGGGCACGGCCAACACCGGCGGCTACGGAAACCTCGTCGTCATCCGTCACGACAACGGTCTGGAGACCTACTACGGCCACCTCTCCCGCCGTCTGGTCAACCCCGGACAGGTGGTGAAGGCCGGCGACATCATCGGTCTCGGCGGCAACACCGGCCGTTCCTACGGTTCCCACCTCCACTTCGAGGTGCGCTATCTCGGCAACGACATCAACCCCAACCGCCTCATCGACTTCGAGAACTTCAAGCTCAAATTCGACACTATGTACGTGTCGGGATATACGGTTTCCGTCCCGAATCCTTCCCCCACGCCGCCTGAACAAACGGTCCGGCCGAAACCTTCCAGCGGCTCGCCGCAATACTACCGTGTGCGCAAGGGCGACAACTTGGGCAAGATCGCCGCCAAGCATCATACCACCGTCTCCAAACTCAAGAAACTCAATCATTTGAGAGGCGATTTCATCCGCGATGGCCAGCGTCTGCGCGTCCGGTAGTCATGAGACACCTCCCCGCTTCTGTTGGGATTTCCCTTTTCCTGCTGGTCGCCGTGGCGACCGCGCAGGTTACCTATTACGACTTTGGCTTCGAACGTGACGCGTCCGTCCCGGTGATGTCCGACGGGCAGCTTTTGCCGCACGCATGGGCCGGCGGACTCAATTCGGTGCACTTTTCCGAAATCGACCTCGACATGGACGGGACGCCCGATCTGTTAGGCTTCGAGAAGCATGGCAACCGTCTGCTGCCCTTCCTTCGCACGGACAACGGCTATCTCTATGCCCCGCAATATGCCCGCGGCTTCCCCGACCTCCACGACTGGGTGCTTCTCTATGATTACAACCAAGACGGCAAGGCTGACATCTTCACCTACGGGTTGGCTTCCATCCGCGTTTTCGAGAACATCTCCGGCGATACGCTGCGATTCCGTCCCGTCACGGAGGCACTGCAGGCGTTCTATTACAACGGTTATACCAATATTTATTCCTCCCCCGACGACTATTTGGTGGTGGAGGACATCGACGGCGACGGGCATTTGGATATCCTGAACTTCTGGGTTTTAGGACGCTTCGTCCATCATCTGCGGAACAATGCGGGGGCGGGCGAGGCTTTCGATTTCCGCTTGGAGAACGAATGCTGGGGTCATTTCGCGGAGGCCGCCGACAACAACACCGTCACGCTCTTCACCGATTGCAATGACAAACCCGGCGGCGATGTCCATACGCGCCACACGGGCTCCTCGATGTTGCTCCACGACTTCAGCGGCAACGGTCTGCCCGACCTGCTGTTAGGTGATGTCGATTCGCCCTACAATATATTATTATATAATAACGGTACGATGGATGACGCGCGGATGACGGCCCAGGACACTGCATTTCCGGTCAATATGCCTGTCGTGCTCTATTCCATGCCGGCGGCTTCGCTCGTCAGCCTCCCCGGGCACGAAGCCCACTCGTTGGTGGTGTCGCCCTCGGATCCCTCCCTGACCAAATCGCAGGATTTGAACAGCGTGTGGGTGTATGACTATGACGTTCAGTTGCAGCAATATACGCTTGCGCAGACCGACTTCCTCCAAGGGGGGATGGTAGATGTGGGCAGCGGGGCGCATCCGGTGCTTTTCGATTTCGACGGGGACGGACTGCTCGACCTTTTTGTCGGAAACTACGGCCGGTTCGACAGTGCGAAAACGGTGAACGGTTGGCTGACCTCCTATTTTTCGTCGTCGGTGAGCTATTATCGGAACACGGGCACGCCTGCCGCGCCTGCTTTCACATTGCAGACCCGCGATTTCGGGAATCTCAAAGCGTCGGGCTTTAACGCGTTGCATCCCGCTTTCGGGGATTTCGACGGCGACGGTCTGTCAGACATGCTCTGTGGCAATCAGGAGGGTACCCTCTTGCTCGTGCCGCATCAACGGTTAGTGACGGGTGCGGGGAACCTCACGGCGAATTTCGGGCAGGTGGATGTGGGGGAGTGCAGTGCGCCGCAATGCTTCGACCTGGACGGCGACGGGTACAAAGACCTGATTGTCGGCAACCGGCGCGGCAGGCTGGCCTATTATCGTAATGTCGGTGCTGATATTCCTCAATTCCAGAAGGTTACGGATTCATTGGGCGGCGTTGATATGCGCGATCTCACACAGTCGTATTTTGGCTACAGCGTGCCCTGTTTTTATCGGGATGCGCAGTACGGCACCGTGCTGTTCTGCGGCGGAGAATTGGGCGAAGTGGCCTATTACAAGCAGATTGACGGCAATTTGGACGGCTCCTTCGAAAGGGCGGAGGCCAATTTGGCGGAGACGGTGAACGGCGATGCGAAGGAGTTTCGCGAGGGCAGGAGAGCGGCCGTGGCGGTGGCTGATCTTACCGGCGACGGAAAACCCGAACTGATTCTCGGCAACTACGCCGGCGGCGCGGCCTTTTTCCGAGGTGCGGTTCCCCCTGCGCACAATGCTGTCGCCCCCCGTGCACTCACGACGTTGCGCGTCTATCCCAACCCCGCCGGAAACACCCTCCACGTTGAGTGCGACGAACCTGTAAATCAGATCGTTGTGTATGATCTGTATGGTCGCGTTGTCTTGGTTGTTAACGATATAGGGGAAGAAAAGACAACGATTGACACGAAAGAATTGGCTTCGGGCGTTTATTTTGTTCGTTTGGCCAACCATGCCGTCGCCAAGTTTTTAAAGACTGACCGATAGTCAAAGTTAAAAAAATGTATCTTTGCAGGTTCAAATATTAACAGAGAAGTATGCTTCATATTAACAGTCCGGAAGAGATTGTCTCGGCGAGTTCCGAGAAAGTTTATCAGGTGTTGTCCCGTTTTTTTGAGCGGAAAATGGACGGAATGCCCGGCTTGACAAACTGGGAATCGTTGCCCAATGGCTGCCGTTTCACCGTTCAAGACCATGTCAACTGCGAACTCTCCATATCGGAGCAGGTGCCTTGTTCGCGCGTGTGCTACCGTGCGGTGACGGACGCGGGTATGTCCGCGAATGTCAGTTTCGACATAGAGTCCCGGGGCGACGGGAGCGCGCTGCGGGCGCAGCTCGACATGGATGTGCCCTTCTTCCTTCAGCCTGTGGTGAAGGGGGCGGTCAACAAGTTCATGGGCACGGCGATGCAGTATCTGAAAACCGCTATCGAAAACAGCTGATATGGAAAAGAATATCATCCGCACCGAAAAACTGGTCAAGAAGTACAAGAACCGCACGGTCGTGAACGAGGTCTCCATCAACTTCACGCAGGGCGAGATTGTGGGGCTGCTCGGTCCGAACGGCGCGGGCAAGACCACCTCGTTCTACATGATCGTGGGGCTGATCAAGCCGTTTTCCGGCAAGATCTTCCTCAACGATCAGGACATCTCCGAGGAACCTATGTACAAACGTGCGCAGATGGGCATCGCCTACCTGCCGCAAGAGGCCTCTGTCTTCCGGCATCTGACGGTGGAGGATAACATCAGGGCCATCCTCGAGTTCAGCGGCAAGAGCAAAGCCGAGCAGAAGGAGACGCTGGAGAGCCTGATCGCCGATTTCAACATCGAGAAGGTGCGCCATAACAAGGGCAACAACCTCTCGGGCGGTGAGCGCCGCCGCGTGGAAATCGCCCGATGTCTGGCCTCCGCCCCCAAGTTTATCCTCCTGGACGAGCCTTTCGCGGGCGTTGACCCTATTGCGGTGGAGGATATCCAGAACATTGTCAGAAAGCTGAAAGACAGGAACATCGGAATCGTCATCACCGACCATAACGTCCACGAGACGCTCTCCATCACCGACCGCGCCTACCTGCTCTTCGAGGGCAGCGTCCTGAAGGCCGGCACCGCCGAGGAACTCGCCGCCGACCCGATCGTCAAGAAGGTCTATTTGGGGACCAATTTCGAGTTGAGGAAATGATAAACGATATGATAATAAGTATGTTACATTAAAATCTTCAGATATGAAAAACACAACAAGATTAATTGCCACAGTGGTACTTTCAATGCTTGTCGCCACTGTTTCCGCGCAAGTGAAACAAGTTTTCCAAGTTTTCGACTACGACACCCAGAAGCCGTTGGCCGGTGTCACGAATGTCCTTT
>JAEEIG010000024.1 GCA_016281255.1 Bacteroidales bacterium | reverse complement strand
GGTGTCGAGAACGTCCAGCAGATCGTGGAGGTAGTCCTCGTTGATGTTGTTGCCGGCATAGAGGATGTGCGGGTATTTGCCCTTCACGTAGGGGGCGAAGGAGTGCTGCAGCGCCTCGATGACAGCGCGGGCGCCGAGGTAGGAGCCGCCGATGCCGACCACCACGACCACCTCCGACTTTTCAACCAGATCGGCCGTAACCGTTTCAAGGTCTATGATTTCCTGCTCCGTCACATCGCTCGGAAGCGTGACCCAGCCGAGGAAGTCGTTGCCGCGACCGGTCTTGTTCAGCGCGGTCTGCAACGCCGCTTCAGCCTGAGGCTTCAGATTCTCAATCTGTTGATTATCAACAGCAAACAAAGCGTCTTGAAGGTTAAGTTTGATATTCATATTCCGAATTTTAAGGTTAAACATTCTATTGAAACGGCAAAGATATAATATTTTCAGGCAAGGTGCGCAGAAAAAAAGTTTTTTCCTATTTTTGCGCCCTGAAATCATCGAATGAATGTCAACTGAAACGAACATATTCGACCGCACCGAGCGTCTGGTGGGCCGCGAAGCCCTGGAACGCCTCGCCTCAACGAAGGTGATTCTCTTCGGTGTGGGCGGCGTGGGCGGCTGGTGCGCCGAATGCCTCATCCGAAGCGGCATCCGACACCTCACCCTCGTCGATAGCGACCGCGTGCAGCCCTCTAACCTCAACCGGCAGGTGCAGGCCACCACGGAGACCATCGGCCAGCTCAAAGTGGAAGCCCTTAAGAATCGGCTGCTCACCCTCAACCCAGAGGCCGACATCATCGCCGTCTCCGACATCTACACCGCCGAAACCGCCGAATCCTTCCACCTCGAAACCTTTGACATCGTGATAGATGCCATCGACAGCCTCACCCCGAAGGCGCACCTCATCTTGCACGCCACCAGCCTCCCCGTCACTTTCCTCTCCTCCATGGGTGCCGCACTCAAAATGGACCCGGCCAAAGTGAAAGTGGCCGAATTCTGGAAGATCCAGTACTGCCCCTTAGCCCGCTCCCTCCGCAAGAAGTTCAAGCACTGGCAGAAGTTTCCCGAACGCAAGTTCCTCTGCGTCTATTCACCTGAAGTACTTCAAAACCAAGGAAATACCATTTCCGAAAATGACACAATCCCCGATGAATTCCACAAAGTACAGGTGAACGGCACGTTAGCGCACATCACGGGTATCTTCGGGTTCACCCTCGCAGGACTTGCGATTCAATCAAGAATTCAGAATTAAGAATTAAAAATTAAGAATTATAAGACAATAACGACATTGTAATGAAAAAGGGATTATTTGTTTTGTTTGGTTTGCTTTTGACATGGAGTCTCGGATTCGCGCAACAGCGGACGGACTCCGTGCACATCGCGCATTACGACCTGCACCTCTCGGTGGTGGACTTCTCCAACCACATCATCAACGGCTACACAGACCTCACCACCGTGGCCAAAGTCAACAACCTCAACCAGATACGTCTGGACTTGAAGTATCTGACCTGCGATTCTGTCTTCGTTGGGACCTCAACCGCGACTTTCACGCAGGCGGGGGAGCATATCCACATTAATGTACCGGTGATGCAGAGCGGCGACACGGCGGTGTTGCGAGTGCATTACCACGGCACCCCCGGTCACGACGACGGCTTCGGCGGTTTCTATTACAGCGGCGAATACGCTTACATTGTCGGCGCTGCTCTGCAAGACCAGCCGCATGCCTACGGCCGTTGCTGGTTCCCCTGCATGGACGAGTTCACCGACAAATCGACCTACAGCTTCCATATCCGCACCCAAAACGGCAAGATGGCGGTCTGCAACGGCATGCTGACCGATTCGCTCGCCCTCGCCGACGGCACGCGCGTCTGGGATTGGCACTTGGACAACCCCATCCCCACCTACTTGGCCTCCATGGCGGTGGGCGACTACCTCTGCTATGCCGACACCTTCCAAGGCATGAACGGGATGATACCCATCCAGATATACACCTCACCCGCCATCTTCCCGAACATTCCCGGCTCTTTTGCGAACCTCAAGCCCGTGCTGCACAAATTCGAGGAGCACTTCGGACCCTACGTGTGGCCGCGTGTGGGCTATGTCTGCGTGGCCATGACCGGCGGGGCCATGGAACACGCCACCAACATCGCCCTGCCCAACGCGGCGGTGACAGGCGGTCTCCAATACGAAGGCACCATCATGCATGAGCTCTTCCACCACTGGTTCGGCGACCTCATCACCTGCGAGCGCCCCGAGGAGATGTGGATCAACGAGGGCTTTGCCAACTATTCCGAATCGTTAGTGATGGAATGGCTTTACGACGCCTACCTCGACAA
The DNA here is from genome assembly GCA_016281255.1 of Bacteroidales bacterium. Taxonomy (GTDB): domain Bacteria; phylum Bacteroidota; class Bacteroidia; order Bacteroidales; family WCHB1-69; genus F23-D06. The sequence goes on along the minus strand of JAEEIG010000024.1, from coordinate 3,848 downwards.
TATCCGGGACATTCACACCAACACACTGCAGAACATTGTCAAACGGGACGGCGGACTCTACGCGCTCGACAATGTGCCGCAGGAGCACACCTACGAAATGCACTCCTACCAAAAAGGCGGTCTGGCCATCCACTCTTTGCGCACCTACATGGGCGATTCGCTGTTCTTCGGCTGTTTGAGACAGCTTCTGGAACACTACGCCTACCAAAACGTCAACTCCGAGCAATTCTTTACGTATCTCTCCCAAGTTTCGGGCATGAATTTGATGAATTTCTACGAAGATTGGATCCACCAGCCCGGATTTTTAGACTTTGACGTGGAAAAGGTCATCAACCACGCCTGCGGCATCTATGAAGTGGTGGTACGGCAGAAAGGCTACGGCACCAACCACACCGGCACCGACGTGCCCATCGACCTCACCTTCGTGTCGAACCAATTTGAATTCCACACTGTTGAGAACCAGGCACTCACAGGCGACTCGACCGGAGTGATGGTTTACGTACCCTTCGCTCCCGCCTTTGTCATCCTCAACTACCACGACAGACTGTCGGATGCTACCATCGACGACACCAAAATCGTGAAAGAGACGGGCAGCATCAGCTTCGGCGACACCCATTGCGGCGCCAGTATCACCCAGTTGAGCGACTCCGTCCTCTTCCGCGTTGAGCATCACTATGTATCGCCCGACATCCCCTCTCCCCTGCCTGAAGGCTATTTCAAATTTTCCGACAATCACTATTGGACCGTGAATTACACCGGAAGCAATCCCGACGGAGGATGGCAGTTCCGTCTGGCCAGGGGCAGCGACCGACTGGACCAGCACTTGTTGGACGGCTACTCTTTGGAGAATCTGAAGTTGATGTACCGTCCTGATGCCCAAACCGAATGGGCACCCGTGCCGTTCACCCGCTCGGGCAGCCCCTACAACAGCACCCTCACCACGGCAGACCTCGCCCCGGGCCAGTACTGCTTCGCTGTGGCCGAGGAGGATATGGCGGTGAAGCCCTACGGCACAGCCTTGCCAATGACAATCTATCCGAACCCTGCCCGGAATTCCGTCACCCTGAAGACCGACGCGTCGAAAGCGGACAAGGCCGTGCTTTACGATTCGCTCGGCCGCAAAGTGAGGAGCTACAAAGTGAGCGATAACAAGCAAGAGCTTGACCTCAGCAAACTGCCCGCCGGCAACTACATCCTCGTCCTGCACAAAAAAGGGATTACAGTGGCACGACAGCTGATTACAAAGCAATAAGCGGCATCCGACAAACACGAAAGCGGCGGGATTTCCAATAAATCCCGCCGCTTTCAGTTTGTAAAGAAGTCTCTATTACAGTCTGTCGATGCAGTTCAAGTCGCTGAACGCCACTTTCAGACGCTCGACCATGGATTTCTCGCCATCGCGCAAGACGGCACGCGGGTCGTAATACTTCTTGTTCGGCTTGTCTTCGCCCTCGGGATTGCCGATTTGAGACTGCAGATAAGCCTCGTTCTTCTTGTAGTAGTTCATCACGCCTTCCCAGAATGCCCACTGTGTGTCGGTATCGATGTTCATCTTGACGACACCGTAGCTGATGGCTTCCTTGATCTTGGCAGGTTCAGAACCAGAGCCACCGTGGAACACGAAGTTCACCGGATTCGGCTGGGTGTTGAACTTCTTCTGGATATACTCCTGGGAATTGTGCAGGATAATGGGTTCCAACTTCACATTACCGGGTTTATAGACACCATGGACGTTGCCGAAAGAGGCTGCGATCGTGAAGTTCGGGCTGATCTTGCTCAGTTCCTCGTATGCGTATGCCACATCCTCGGGTTGCGTGTAGAGACGTGCGCTGTCGATGCCGGTGTTATCGACGCCATCTTCCTCGCCTCCGGTGATGCCGAGCTCGATTTCGAGGGTCATCTCCAGCTTAGCCATGCGGGCCAGGTATTTCTTGCAGATCTCAATATTCTCTTTCAGAGGTTCTTCGGAGAGGTCGAGCATGTGGGAACTGAAGAGCGGTTTGCCATGGGCGGCATAGAATTTCTCGCCTTCGTCCAACAGACCGTCGATCCAAGGGAGGAGCTTCTTGGCGGCATGGTCGGTATGAACGACCACGGGCACGCCGTACAGCGCCGCCATGCGATGGATGTGCATGGCGCCGGAAATACAGCCTTGGATAGCCGCTTGTTGACCGTCGTTGCTGAGAGACTTACCAGCACAGAAGACACCGCCGCCGTTGGAGAATTGGATCATGACGGGGGAGTTCACTGCCTTTGCAGCCTCCATCACAGCGTTGATGGAGTCGGTGCCGACCACGTTGACAGCCGGAAGGGCGAACTTGTTTTCCTTAGCAATGCGGAAGATTTCTTGCAAATCTTTACCATAAACCACACCGGGTTTCACTTTCGATAAAATTTTTTCTGACATGTTTATTCGTTTACTGTTTGTTGTTTACCGTTTACTGTTTTTTTCGGACGATGCAAAAGTACAATTTTTTCCACCACAATCATGCAATATGAATGGGAAATCATGAATTGCTCTTCTTGCGTTTGCGGCGCTGCACAATCCAATTGACCACTTCGGCACCGATGGTGAAGGCGGCGAGCCAGCCGGGTTTGCCGGTCTTATTGGCCGCCTTGCCGATAGGCAAGGCCCGAACCGTCTGCACGGCGTTCGAGATGCCCGACAAGCTGAAGTTTTGCCCGAAATGGCGGACGTTCTTCAACCCGTTCCAGGTCTTCTTGAACGTCTCGATGTCGTCCTGATAGGCATCGAGATCCTTGCTGAGCTTACGTTCCTGCAGCTCGATTTTGGCACGCAACTGCTGCTTGCGTTTCGCGATTTCCTGCAAATCGTTGATAGGGGCTTTCTTACTGTTCATGACCACCTCCTTTCTCTGCGGAACACTCGTCTTGGACGTCTTTCACGACGTTCTCGATCTCAACCTCTTCCACCTCGTCCTTGTACATGATGCGGCTGAACTTGCGGATCAGCGGCTTCACGAAAAGCACGTCTTTTTTGGAAAGCACAAACACCATGATGCCCACAAACACGAAACACACAATCGTGTAGGCCCATGCCGAGTTCAGCGCCAGGGTAAGCCAATGGATGATGGCGGTAGAGAGGTAGATCAACACCACCAAGGCGCAGACAATGACAATCAGCATGGAGAAAACCACCGACAGCAACTGCGAGGATTTCTCCAAGAACTCCAACTTCAGCAAGTCGTAACGCTGCGAGAAGTAGGTCTTCGCATCCGACCATGTCTTCTCGCCGCGTTCCGATTTTTTAGTGAATTTGCCTAAGATGTCCATTACAGCACCTCGTCGGTCATTTCTTTGTCGAAATCGTCTTCCTCGATGTCGATGTTGAAATCCTCCTCGGAAGGAGCGTAATTGCGTTTCTCCTTCAGCTTCGCAATGAGGCGGTCGATCTCCTCGCGGGTCATCTTCTCGCCCACTTTGGCGCGGATCTCTTTACCTTTTTCCGTTGTGCACAACAACGTGATTCCTGTAGCGGTGGCAGCTCCTGCCACGAATGCTAAAATTTCTGAAGCTTTCATTTTTTTTACTGTTTTTGGTGATTAATTTGTTCTTTTTTCTCTCCCCTCACCGCGCTCCTTCGCCGCTTGTGTGGGGCTAATTGCACTTCGTGCGTCTTGCCTCTTGAGGCTGCTTGAGGAATTACTTTTCAAAATAACAGGGTTATAACAACCATCATTCCTGATCCCTGATTCCTAATTAACATCGTATCCGATGCGTTCCACCGACTCCATCTGGTCAATCTGCCGCAGCTGCTCAATCAGGTTGTTCAACGTCTTCACACTCTGGATATACAACATCAGCGTGCCGGTAAAGACATTGTTTTT
>JAEEIG010000221.1 GCA_016281255.1 Bacteroidales bacterium | reverse complement strand
TCGGGACTATAGGAATAGAAACCGGGTTCGTCCAAGATTTCGGTGTGGTCGTTGGTCGGCTTCCAAGTGTAGACAGAGCAGGCCAATATGGTGTCGACCTTGATATTTGCCGCAGCGACGTTCAGCGGCACCACACGTCGTGCACAGACGTTACTGTCCGTCAGCACCACCATCAGCGAATCCTCGCCGCAGCTGTTGAGGGTGAAGTTGCCGTTGGCGGTATCAGGATTGGGTTCGTTCAACGCGGTGCCCGTGCCGTAGCGGTACCATTTAACGCCAGAGGTGGTATCGGCCTTGAAATCCGCCACGATGCTGTTCACCTGCATGCGTCCTGTCAGATAAATAGGCTTCACCGAGACTCTTGCCGCCAGAGTGGAGTCATAAGCTTTCAAATGGGGGTATTCATGATCATTATAAATCCAAGAAACTTCCCCGAGATAATCTTTGAGACTATCGCCGATCATTTCGGTGGTTAAGTGGGCTGTGGAGCCCTCTGCAGCACGCAAAGGACAGAGCTGTTTGTCGTAGTGGCAATTGTTAATCGCGGATTGTAGGGGCGAATAATTATTCGCCCCTACAGTCCCGACAAACGGACCGACTAACGTGTCGCCGCTAACATATCCCGCATTGTAACAATTGTGAATTGTGAATTGTGAATTGTGAATTGCACCAGTTAGGCCACCAACTTGAGTTTTGCCGTTAATTGCTCCGGTGTTGTAACAATTCTGAATTTTGAATTCTGAATTCTGAATTGAACCAATCATGCCGCCAACCCGACTGTCATTATCTGAGCCACTGACCATTCCATAATTGAAACTTTGCTTTATAGCCCCCAGATAATTATCATTTATCAATTCTTCATTATCAATTAAACCGACAATTCCGCCCACAGATTGATTGCCGCGCACATTGCTGCCGTTATAGCAGTCGAAGATTTGGGAGAAAAATGCTTTGCCGATGAGGCCGCCCACAGCGGTTTGGCCTTGAACGACGGGAGTGGAGTTGCAGCTGGACAGGGTGCCGCAGCGACTGACGGTACCGTTGCAGTATCCGGCCAGAGCTCCCACGCGGTTGTTGGCCGAGGGGGAGACGTCTTTCAGATAGAGGTTCTTCACGCGGCCCTGGAGATAGCCGAAGAGGCCAAAATCGTCCCAGCTCACTTGGGTAAACCTGACGTGGACCGTGTGCCCACCGCCGTCAAAGTAGCCGCGGAAAGGATGTTCTTCCGTGCCGATGGGAACCCAGTTGTTGGCGGTGTTATTCACATCGGCGTCGAGCTGGAAGTAGAAGCCGTCGGCATCTGCGGGAATGGGGGTGGCGTTGGGGAATATTTGATTATTAGGATAGAAAATTTTATTGAAGTAATAGAAGGTCTGGCCATTGTTGATATAATCCCTGAGTTGCCGGAGGCCAAGATAGTCTAAGGTAAGGGGCTGCTCTTCGGAGATGCCGAAGGAGAGCTGCACGGCGCGGAGGGGGATGGTATGGTTTTCCCCATTACTGAATATAGATTTTGTGGCTTTGATGCGCATGAAGTTGCGCATACCAGAGGCAGTAAGGGTGGTGCCCGAAAGAGTGGCTGTGTTGTCGCTATTTTTGACCTTGCTCCATTTGAAGTTGGTGCCTGTAACAGGGGTGTAGGAGGGCAACGTGTAGGAAGTATTGGGGTTGTAAGACAAGTTATAGATATCGCCAATCTGCAACGCCAATGCGGATACCTTGCTGGCGTCAGTGTCGGAGATGGTGGACAGACGCGGGTACATATCTTCGCCGTACAACCAAGGACGGTCGTTGGCAAAGGTAACGCCCATCATCTCGGAGGTGGAACGTGCCGTAACTCCTGTCACATCCTCCTCGTTGACACCTTTGTAGGAGCACATCTGCTTGTCGTAATGGAGGTCGTGGAACTTGGTCGTGTCCGACGTGTAACCGCACACGGCACCGACCATCGAGGAACCCTCGACCCAGCCGGCGGAGTAACCATAGCCGGAGGACACAGTAGGATCTTGCTGCAAACCAACTATACCACCCACCAGCGAAATACCTTTCACGATCCCCGTGTGGTAACAATCGGTGAAATGGCAGGCCTCTGACTGATGTCCTATCAGGCCACCCACAAAGTAGCGACCCATCACCAAACCGCTGTTGAAGCACGCACTGACACTGGAAGAGTCCGTCAATGAGCCGACGATACCGCCGACGTAATCGTTTATCTTCGTTTCGCCGACGGTGCCCGCGTTGAAACAGTTTGTGATGCGGACTGGCAGGGGAGAATGATTATTCGAAGGCGAATGATTATTCGCCCCTACGAATCCCGCGATGCCGCCAATGTAGTTGCCCTCAGCGATGATGGTGCCCAAGTGCTCACAACCGTCGATAATACCGTTATCCATCTTGCCCACGACACCGCCGATATAGTTGCCATGCGAAGGAACTCGGCTCTGTTCGTCCACATAGCAGCTGCGGATTTCCGACTGCGTGCCGTTGGAATAACCGGCAATGCAACCGACGTAAGACATAATGGATTTATTGTAACTGTTGTTATAGGAGGTGTCGGCCACAAGAATGCCGTTGTGGTTGTATCCTACGATGCCACCGACGGTGTCAATGGTAACACCGGGGTTAATAGACAAGTGCGAGCGGCAAGAGTCGATAGTGCCGAAATCGTTGTAGCCGCAGATGCCGCCGAAGCAGGAGCCGTGGGTGTAGGTGGCGTTTTCTATTTGGGTCATATCTGTCTGGCAACGGACGATGCGACCGTAGTGGTTAGTGCCGCAGACGAAGCCGAGGTTGCGGCCGGTGACAGCAGAAATCCTGCTGGGGCTATGGTAGTTACTGCCGACAACTTGAGTTATGAAACAGTTGCGGATGGTGCCGCTGTTGAGATAGCCGCAGAGGATGGCGCGGTGGTTGCCGGTTGAATTATGGTTGGTTATGGCGCCGGCGATAGTGAGGTTTTTCACGGAGCCTCCGTAGATATAGCCGAAGAAGCCCTGATTGTCGCTTCCCGGGATGATGAAATTAGCGACGGTGTGGTTGCCGCCGTCGAAATGGCCAAGAAAGGGACGGTTTTGGGTGCCAATAGAGGTCCACAGGTCAAGGACGTTGTACTGTTGCCCACTACTCGTAGTGCCATGGAAAGCGAGGTCAACGTCGGCCGTCAGTTTGAAGTAGAGGTTGCGGCCACCGTCGGTGATTCTCACGCACGTCGAGGTATTGTTGGGTGTCGAAGTGAAGAAAGTTTGGTCGGTGTAACGATAATAACCAGACCCTTGGTTGATGATGGTGCGGAATTTCTTTAATTCATCCGCATCTTTGATAATTATTGGATTCTCCTCGGTAAGGTTCACCCACAGCTGCACCTTTCGATAGACAGGAGCGTTGGTACCGGCCCCTTGGAAGCCCAACGTAACAAAGCCCTGAGCAGGATGTCCACTGTTGGTGGGGATGGTGACATTAATAAGGTCGTTGCTGGGAGTCGTCCCTATCGACACACAATTGCTGCCACCAACACGTTGCCAGCTGCCACCATCGGCATAATTCAACGTGAATTGATGGGAGACGGTGCTGTAGGTCTCGGTAGTGTACAACTTAGCCCTCATGGCTGAGACTTTGGAAAGTATGGCGTTAATGCTTTGAACGCCCTTGAGTTGGGGATAATAATCGTCTTGGTAGTACCAGATACTGTCGCTGCTGTCACCTCCCAACAGAGGTTTCATATATGGGTAACCCATCATGGTATCGGTGGGCAAGCCTTTGGCCACGCCCGTCTGATCACTGCCGTCGATACCGCCTACTGGGGACATCTGCTTGTCGTAATAGCAGTTAGTGATTGGTGATTGGTGATTGGTGATTAGAGAGCCGACGATGGAGCCGAGATGGAGGCCAGTAGAGCGTACGGTGTTGGAAACGTAGCAATTTTGAATGGTTATGGGTGATGGGTTATTGGTTATTGAGCTGTCGATGGCGCCGCAGATGCCGCCGACGTATTTTCGGTTTTCACCGTTCACAATGCCTGCATTATAGCAATTCTGAATTCTGCATTCCGGATTCTGAATCAAGCCCACAAGTCCGCCGACCCAGTTGTCAGCATTGGGATTGCCGGGCTGGGCAGTCACGATGCCGGTGTTGAGGCTGCTGACGACGTTGGTGTTGCGTCCGCTGATGCCGCCGACATAGGGACAATCGGCATTACCGGTGATGTCGCCTAAGTTGGCGGAATTCTTCACATTACCGTCCTTGGCAATGATACCGCCGATACATTGGATACCCATGACATCGACGTAGTTGAAGCAGCCGATGATGCTGTCGTTTGCGGTCAGCGAGACACCGGCGATGCCGCCGACGGTAACACCGTACAAGTTATCGCTTGTATTATTATATTTTTTGACGGAGCAGTTCTCGATGCGGCCGCCGTTAAGAATGGCGCAGACGGCACCTGCAGTGTCGGCACCGACGATGGTTTCGACAGTGATGTTTAGGTCATACACCTTGCCCGTAAGGGTGCCGAAAAGGCCGACCACAGACCGAGTTGAATTAAGTCGGGCGAGGGTATGGTTATTGCCAAGGAATGTGCCCACGAACCGTTTCGTGCCGATAGGAATCCAGTTGGATGTGATATCGTACAGGTTGATGTCGTTGGTGAGGCTGAAGACGATGTCCTGCACATAATGCGGAAGGAGATAATCTTTATAGATCACCATGTAGTTCCCGTTCACGATGTT
>JAEEIG010000220.1 GCA_016281255.1 Bacteroidales bacterium | reverse complement strand
CTGCTATCCGGCAGGCTATATGGATTTGAAGCCTGCTGATGTTACCGAGATACTGAAGGAGAGTATGTAATGGACGCAACGGAATACATCCAAAAACTGGGTCTCGTTCCGCATCCGGAAGGAGGCTATTACCGCCAGCTGTTTGGCAATGACGAGACGGGAGAAAAGCCCGTCTCCACCATCTATTACATGCTGACCGCCAACGACATGTCGGCGTTCCACCGTTTGCACAACATGGTGGAAATCTGGTATTTCCATGCGGGCGAGCCCCTCAATATCTATGTAATCGATCCGGACGGGACCTTGGCCGTCCATCAGCTTTCCGAGCAAGACGAAATGCAGGTTATCATCCAACCAGAGCAGTGGTTCGCCGCCGAGATTCCTTCCAAGCGCGGTTATTGCCTTGTTGGGTGCGCAGTCGGTCCGGCCTTCCGATTCGAGAACTTCGAGTTGGCCAAGAAGGAGGAGTTGCTGAAGCTGTACCCGCAGCATAAGGCGTTGATAGAACGAATGAGTAAAGAATAACCATTAAATAGCTCCATTATGACCTTACAAGAAGCCATTGTTGCCCGCCACAGCGTGCGACAATACATTGAAAAGCCCATTGAGGCGGAGAAAGTACAGCAACTGCAGACCCTCATCGACGAGTGCAACCGCGAGGGCGGCTTACACATACAGTTGGTGACAGAGGAGCCGAATGCCTTTTCCAGCATCATCGCCCATTACAGCAAGTTCCGTGGCGTGCGCAATTATATCGCCATGGTCTGCAAGAAGAGCGACGATGTGAACCTCGGTTACTACGGCGAGAAGGTGGTGCTGTTGGCGCAGATGCTCGGACTGAACACCTGCTGGGTGGGTGCCTCCTACCGCAAGCAGCCCGATCGCTACAAGGTGGAGAGCAATGAGACGTTGGTCTGCGTGGTGTCGCTCGGCTACGGTGCCAACCAAGGGGTGCAGCACCCGCAGAAACGGGCTCTCTCCGATGTGACGGAAGACCGTCGTACGACCGACCACGGCAAGTCCTTCCCCGAGTGGTTCGTGCGCGGTGTGGAAGCGGCTCTGTTAGCCCCCACAGCTGTCAACCAGCAGAAGTTCACCTTCATCCTCCACGACGGCGACAAGGTGGAGGCGCAGAAACGCTTCGCCATCTTCGCCACCTACGCTCCCATCGACCTCGGCATCGCCAAATGCCACTTCGAGATCGGCGCGGGAGAAGGAAACTTCGAGTGGGCGTAAGTTATTTTATGCAACAAACATTCTATACTGCATAAAAAAGTATGTATTTTATGCAATACGTGATGCTGATTGAACAAAAATTGTATTTTGCTGTTGCAAAAAAAGTGGAGGCTGTAACCGGTTCGGGAACTGCAAGTACATACTACGATGGTTCTTATAAGTCAAGACAACAATAAAAATGAAAACTTTACTGATATTTGAATATCCATTCGCGACTTTGAAATTGAAAAAATCCTAATCGTCTTGGAGGATAACACTCACAAAATATATGGATCGTGCGGCACGGCATCATTATGACCGTCGGGGTTTATGCCATTGCCACCCAAAATTAAAGAGACAATGATCGACCAAATTATCGAATACAACAAAACCTTCGTGGCGCAGAAGGGCTACGAACAATACCTCACCGACAAGTACCCCGACAAGAAATTGGCGGTGCTGTCGTGCATGGACACCCGTCTGACGGAGCTGCTGCCCGCCGCGCTCGGTCTGAAGAACGGCGATGCGAAAATCATCAAAAACGCCGGCGGGCTGGTGATTTCCGCCTTCGACTCGGCGATGCGTAGCCTCATTGTGGCCATCTACGAGCTCGGGGTGGAGGAGATCATGGTGGTGGCACACTCGCACTGCGGGGCCTGCCACATGAGCTACGACCACTTCCACCACGAGATGATCGCCCGCGGCGTGACCGACGAAACGCTCGCCACCATCCGCCAATGCGGCATCGACCTCAACCACTGGTTGGAGGGTTTCAAGGACACCCCGACCTCCGTCCGCAAGACCGTGGAAACCATCCGCACCCACCCGCTCGTTCCGAAGGACATCGTGGTGAGAGGATTCATCATAGATTCGGAGACGGGGGCGTTGGAGGAGATTGAGGGGTAATGCTGACCGTCCGCCATATCCGCCACTGGTACGAGCCGAAGCTGCCGCACGCCGTCTTCATCAACGGTTTTTTCGCCGGAATGATGAGAGACCACTACCTCCGTATTGAGGCGCCACCTGGAACATACAGCCTCAAAGTGCAGTTCGGCGGCCCGCTGCGTTTGGGCAAAAGCGGCAAGAGCATCGACCTGTCACTGTCATCCACCACACAGGTGGAGATACCGCAAAACGGCGAGGTCCTCTGCACGTTCCACGACCGCGAACGACTCTGGAACATCCTGTTTGACATAGACTTGGCGGTCTGGATTGTCTCCTGGTTCGTCACCATGCCCCCGCTCTACAAGATTCTTTCCAATATCTTCTTCGCAATTTGGCTGGTGCGGTTAGTGGTGATACGGAAGCGGTATTATAAGATAGGTTGTACAAATACCCAATAAATATGAACGCTTCAGAATATATTCAGAAACTTGGCCTTGAGCCACATCCCGAAGGAGGCTATTACCGACAACTGTTCGGTAACGACGAAACAGGCGAAAAAGCGGTCTCCACCATCTATTATATGCTGACCGCCAACGATATGTCGGCGTTCCACCGTCTGCACAATATGGTGGAAATCTGGTATTTCCATGCGG
>JAEEIG010000219.1 GCA_016281255.1 Bacteroidales bacterium | reverse complement strand
CAGCGGTGTAGCCGAGGATGCAGTTGCCGATGCCCACGTAGTCGCCCTCGATGCCGAGGTCTTTGAGGATCTGCTTGCCCTCTTCGCTCTCGAAGACCTCGCGGGCGCGGTGAATCCAGCAGGAGCCGAGACCCTTGGCGTGGGCGGCGTTCATCAGGTTGCCCATCACGAGACTGCCGTCCTCGATGTAGGTGTGCACGTTTTTGTCGGCCAAGACCACCAGCACCACGGGCGCACCGTAGAAGGGGTCGTTGTCGGCACCCATCACAGCCGCATTGAGCTTGCTGAGGCGGTCGCGCATCTCCTTGTTCGTCACCGCGATGATGATAGGGCTTTGGCGGTTCATGCCCGTAGGCGCGTACGTGCCGGCCTTGCAAATCTCTTCAATCACCTCCATCGGAGGAATACTGTCAGTGTAACTGCGCACACTGCGGCGCGTCAATAAATCTTCCATCGTTGTACTTTTAACAGTTTCACATTCCGTCTGTTCGGTTGTCCCTGCTTTCTGCTGGCAACCAACGCACAGCACCATCACAGCGGCGCATAAAATCATTGTGATTTTTTTCATATTTATCATTTTTTCGTCATTATTTTCCTCGCATCCTCACATTATCGCCTCATCGCATCATCGCATCATCACATCATCACATCATCCGAAGCTACCGAGCTTCTTGCCCCTATCGGGGCGGCTTAAGGAAGTAGTTTTATATATGGTTTTCGCCACGAACTGCTAACCAATTACAGCACCGTCACCGATCCCCGGTACACGAAGGCTTTTCCGTCAAGATTTCTGACGCGGATGATCCAGTTATACACCTCCGAGACGTGCGCTTTCTCGCCGTACCATTTGAAATTCATGTCGTTGGTCCAGTAAATCAGCTCGCCCCAGCGGTCATAAATCCCGATTTCGAAATCGGAGAGGAAGCGGTGCACGTATTCCGGCAGGAAAAGGTAGTCGTTGAGCCCGTCCGAGCGCGATGGCGTAATCGTATTGGGCATGTAGATGTGGAACTCACAAGTGGGAACGGTGTAATGGTCGGAGGCTTGGCACTCGCCCTGCGTGACCGTCACCGTATATAATCCCGGCTGCGTGGCGGTGATGAAAGGCGTAGTCTCGCCCGTGTTCCAAATATACTCCTCATAATCCGATTCGGCTGTCAGCACAACCTCTCCAAACTCGCAGAAATCCTCCTCGGAAGGGACAATTTGCACCTCAGGATCCTGGATTTCCAAATGCATGGTCACGATGCTGTCGCAGCCGTGGGCATCGGTCAGTGTCTGCACATAGTCGCCACTTTCCTGGTAGGTGTGCCCGTTCCAAGTGTATTGTTTGCAGGCGGTGTGCGAAAACTCCCCGAAAACGCTGTCGCGGATGTTGAGCGCCAGGATGAGCAGACTGTCGCAACCAAATTCCGCCGTCTGGTTGACGATGGAATCATAGAGAGTGCCCGGCATGGCCGTCATTTCGGCAGGCACGTACATGCCGTAGCCGGAATAATCCTGACCGGGACAAATCGTATCATAGACGAACTCCTCGACCGAAGGGTGAACGGTGATCTCTATGGAATCCGTCATCTGTTCCAAGATGCAGCCGCGGGCATCGGTGGCTATCACCGTGTACCAACCGCTATTGTCGGGATTGGCATTGTCCAGTTCAAACGGCTCGTTTTCAATCTCATAACTGTTCGGGCCCACAATGCGCATAATGGAAGCATCCACCGAATCAAAACCGAAATGAATCGTTTCGCCCTGACAGTAGTCCGAATGGGTGATCTCCGTATTCCAAGAAATAGCGCTTCCCGGCACATAGCTGCTGAAGTAGCTGATGGAACAGTCGTCGTAGCTGCCGTTGATGTCGAACACACCCATGTGGAACTTGCCCAACGAATTGGTCACGCGGAAGGGAATCATATTCGTGGCACTCGGCGAATACTGGGAAGAGACATTCTTCCTGCAATATTTGAACGACGGGACACCCGGGACATCCTGCCAATCGGAGGCGGAAATGATATTGGAGTTGCCGTTGATCTGAAAGCCGCTGGTAAAGTTAGCATCACACAACAATGTAAGATAAAGCGATTTAGTATGGTTATTCGCCGACTGCAGCGGTCGGTAACCCACCGCCGTGGATCCCGTGCAATAGACATGCGGCAGTTGCGTGCCCCCGAACTCCTTGCCCGCTCCGGTCACTTGGAAGACGAAAATCTTCTTCTCCTCACTCATATCGGCGCTCGTGGCATAGATAAAGATGGGGTCGGTATTCGGGAAATGGTATTTCATCTTGTCGCCTCTATTGAGCGAATAAGTGGTCGGCACATAAGGGCTCGTACTGTTGAAAATACGCACCGTCGTATTGTCCTCCAGCCCGAAAACACAGACATAATCCAAATAATGCTGTCCGCCGTTGCTGCCCGGAGCGTTGTTGTTCACTGCGGAAGGGGAAGGGACCACGATATACTGACCGCCGGCCATATCCTCGGGAACCAACTGGTCGGCCACCAAGTCGGCACTTCCGCCGCCATTATCGGTAGTCTCGGCACAGTGCGGGGTGACCGAATCGTCGGAAACATCCACCACAATGGGCTTGTCGGAGGTGATGGTGGTGCCGCACAAGTGATTGGCTCCCGATTGGAAGTTGGAAGCAAGGCAAAAGACCTGCCCCTTGTTCAGGACCACCGTGAAGGGGACATTGGCCGCATGGGTGCCGCAAGTCACCGAAGGCGTTATCGTTATGGTTGTATTGTTTTCTGTAGCAATGATCTCCGCGGTATTGCGGGCCTGGGGATAACCGCCGCTTCCCGTACCGGCACCGTTGTCAAACTGATACTGCATGGTGACGAAGAACTGCGTGCCGAGCCCATTGTTGCCTTTCAAAGCGTATATCTCGCTGTTATTCTGCTGCACAGCCACATACGCATTCACTTTAGCAGTGGAATGGATGTAGAGTCCGTAATTGGAGGTGGCGTTGTGAGGGCATTCGAAATTGGCGAGCCCTGCTTCGTTCTGCACCAAAACCTGCGTACCCGAAGAGTTAGCCGCCACATTGAAGACCGCCACGGCCGGTGTCGAGGAGGCGGGTTTGGTGACGGTGACGGTGGCAGGCTCGCCGAAAGTGGTCACCACCAAGGTGATGGGTGTGTGCGCATGGTCGCATAACTTCGGCACCGCAAACCAAAACGCAGTGTCCACCTGTGCATTGGAAATCAACGAAAGGCCCGACAGGAACAGTGAAAACAGGACTGCTGATATTTGAAATTTCAGTTTAGGCATATCAATAACATATAATCCGCAAAAATAAGATTTTTTTCTTATGGAAAAAATTATATCTTTGCATTCTCAGAATGATTTATCCAAAGTATTCATTATCAAATATTTATATTAAAAAAAGTATGAAAAGAGACGAACAAATCTTCAATCTCATTCAACAGGAGCGCGAGCGCCAGACCAACGGCATCGAATTAATTGCTTCTGAGAACTTTGTGAGCGACCAGGTGATGGAAGCCATGGGTTCTGTCATGACCAACAAATATGCGGAAGGTCTTCCGGGCAAACGCTACTACGGTGGCTGCCAAATCGTTGACCAATCCGAACAATTGGCCATTGACCGCGTGAAACAACT
>JAEEIG010000218.1 GCA_016281255.1 Bacteroidales bacterium | reverse complement strand
GGTACGAGCACTTCGGGATTAACGCGCTCCTCGAAATGCGCCGCCATATATTGCATCGAACCCTCGCAGCCTTGTTCCAACCACGACTGCAGGTGTTCGGCATCTTCGTCCAATCGGTGAGCCACCGCTGCGCCTGCGTCGTCAAAACCCGCCTCAAGCGCCAACGACCGTATGCGCGAGGCAGCAATCATAACGCTTTCTCTATCGCTTTCTTCAGGCTCTCAAAGTCACCGAAACGGCCCACCACTTCGCCCTTGCGGTTATAGAGGAACAGCGTAGGAATAGCTTGTACGTTGAACGTGCGGAAAGCTATGTCGTTTACGCCGTTTTCGGTTCGAACGGTCGTCCAGGGTAGCGCGCGAACCTGTTCTTCCCATACCAGACGGCTCGGGTCGGGATATACCTCATAGATTTCCAAACCGCGCGAATGGTAGGTGTTGTAGATGTCTTTCATCTCGAAGATATATCCGGTATAACGGTCCATTACCGTTGAGGCAAAGTCCACTACAATCAGCTTGCCTTTGTACTGCGACAATGACTGATTTTCCCCGTTTTCATCGGGTAAATTGATGTCCAGAAACGTGTTTTCCGACTCCTCTATAAACGCCTGCATCGCCGCCACTTGCTGTGCGTGACGCTCACCGTTGATGACGTCCATCACCTGGTTATACAACGCCTTGGAGCGGTAGTATTTTGGCATCCACGTGTTGAACGAAGTGGCTACGGCCGAGAAAACTACACGGTCGCCTTTGTCGTAGATGTTAAACACGGGAAGACCTGCTTTCTGCTGGAAAACAGCGTAATAGGACACCATGCTGATAGGGTCGGAGAGGATGAGGTTCTTGGCAAACGCCCGATGCTCGTCCAACGGTTTGTCTCGAAGAGAACGGCGCAGTTCGCGTATCTGCTCCGATTTCTCGGAGTTGCCAATCACAGCCTCCGGCAGACGGTCTTCGACCTCAACGGTGATATGTTCCAACGAATCAACCGCCAGCACCAGCGTTGCGTTCCCAATGCGCAAGCGGTACAAATCAGGATACTCGGGCCGCTGCTCACGAAACTTGAAAGTTCCGTTTTTGGACAAAACGACAGAGTCGATAATCTCCGTTTTCATCAGTCCCAATTGCTCTAAATACAACGTCTCGCCTTCAGCGTTATTCACGTGCCCCGACACACAAAAAGTGTCTTTTCCGCAGCCTGTTAAGGCCAGTAACAATAGCCCAATGGCTGCCAACTTTATGTTCAATCGTTTCATAACCATTCAATTGAGTTTTTCTTTCCTCGCCAAACATCCGTGAACGAGGTCGTGCGGTTTTGCCCGCCGATAAGCAGTATCGCGTCGTCCACTGTCACTACCGCAGCCTGATTCCTACGCGGAACGAACGTCGGCGGAAGCATGTTCTTTGTGGAGTCGGGTTCGTCCCAATTCATTCCTTCGTCCACCGACTCAAGAACTGGGTGGATAATAGTAGAGGAGGGGTTTTCCTGCGAGCCGAAGAGCAGCATCTTGTAGTCGTACCAAACCAATGCAGCGCCCGTTAAAGCTGTGAACTCCGGCTGTTCGATGGTGAAGTTCTCCAAGCGGTAAAAACCTGTCGTGCTGTCTGTGTCAATCCATTCCAGATTCCACCGGCTGTTGAGGGGGTCGCCGTTTGTGCCAAACCCGCCCATCACCATCGCGCGCTTGCGGCCGCTCCGACCGTGGAACACCACTGCGCTGAAGTCGGAGATGGGGAATTGTTCTTCGCTGGAACGGTAGTACTTGTTGATGCGGCCAATCTGGTTCTGTCGAGCCAGCGTCCCTCCTTCCGCCATTGTGGCAAACCACAGGTCGCCGGATGCCGGATCACTGACTATAGCCCAAATGGAGTCGTTGTATTCGAACAACATGTTTTCTACCTTGAAACCCAGCCCCGAACAATCGACGGACACCCAGTTCATGCCGTCTTCTGTACAATAGCCGTGGTTGTTTTCGGCGTAATACAAACGCGTATCGGAGTTGATGATCTGCCGCACATTGGCCCCTTTGGGCAACCCGTTCACCGTCAACGGACCTGTCCACTCGTACCCGTCGGTTGTTTGATACAGCGTCACATGAATGCCATCCTGACAATAGAGTTGAACGGTTCCTTGCAGGTTCTCGGCATGTACGTCACAATTGCCCGTAAACAGACTTTCTTTCGTCTGCGTCCATACATACAGGTCGGGGTCCACTTTGTGCACATTCACATAGATATGGTAATTGCGTTCGTGCTTCAGGTCCTCCGAAACCACGCGCAGACGGCACGGACGCGGAGTGAAGTTCAGCGTATCCGAAGCGGTCACCAGCACGGTGTCGTCGCCCGAATAGAAATTGGCGTAACCGATGGTGGTCGTAAAATAGAACGTCGTCACCACCGAGTCGATGCGGGTGCCTACAGGCAGCGAGTCTTTATTATACACCAAGGCTGTATCGTGCGCAAAATCAATTGTAAAGACGGCTTTCTTCAACCCCGGGAAGCTATCGTTGGCGGCAAAAGTAATCGCCGTCAATTTCGTCTCCGACGAAGGGGTGGTCTCCGTTTTCTTTTCACAGCTTGTCCAGCCTATCACCAGTACAAGCGCAGGCAGCAAACGTAGTATTCTCTTCAGTTGTATCATGTTTTATCTTCTTACAAATTCAGTGCCAACCGTGAAAACCCCGTCTATTTGGGCGTCAAAAGCTGCCATCGGCACTTTTTCCACAATCTGAAAATCGTACGCAACGGCATATTTCTTCGCTTGATGAAAACGCTTGAGGAACCGGTCGTAGTAACCACCTCCGCGCCCCAGACGGTTGCACTCCTTGTCGAACGCAACCCCCGGCACAATGATCAGGTCCGGCGCTCCGGTGTAGGGCGCTCCCGTAGGCTCGGGGATACCAAAATGGCCGCGGTGAAGATCCGAACGGCCTTTGTATTGGCGCATCTCGATGTCCTTGCGGTGAGCAATCGGTAGCAGAATCACTTTCTCGTTCTGATACTCATCCATCAGTGGTCTCAGGTCGGGTTCATTTTGGATGGGGTAGTACATCATGATTACCTTGGCCTTCTGAAACGCCTCTTGACTGCGGATGCGGGCACATAGCGATTCGCTTAACTGCGACCGTTCTTCTGGCTGCAAACGCTTGATTTTTTGCTGCATCAGCATTCGCATCTCCTCTTTTTTCTTCTTCAGACGACGTGAGGGCAATTGTCGGAGAAAATCGTATATTTGGCTGGCAAACAACATGTTACATCAGATTGGGAAGTTCGGGTTGCATGCGATGGATGCGTATGATCTCCTGATCCGTTTCAGGGGTCAGTTTCTTTTCACCT
>JAEEIG010000217.1 GCA_016281255.1 Bacteroidales bacterium | reverse complement strand
GGTGCCAGAGGTTTGTATTCATAGTGTTGTGTGTATTTGATGCGTTTGTCACGGTTTTGGTACTTCCATTCGTTGCGCATGAGGGCGTAGGCGTTGTGCATCCACCAGAAGGCGGGCAGGATTTCCAAACAACCGTCCTTTACGTTGTTGTTAATCAGCGAGAAAGCGAAAGGAATGGAGAGAGGTCTCGGGTAGTCGCCTTTGGCGATGAGGGTGTAGGGGGCAAAAGAGCAAGGGAATGCCAACGAGGAGCAGAGACCCGGCCAGAAACCGCGGCCTGCCACCAAATCGACATCGTTCTTGCGTCCGTTGTGGTTGGAGCCGAGTGTGGCGCCGGCGGCGACGTTGCTCTGCCCTTGGATGTGTGCGGCGATGAGGAACGAATTGCTGTGGTGTTGTTCGTGGCAGGGGTAGAGGAAGGCGTGGCCGACCTCGCAACCGGAAATATGGCTGTTGTCGCCCACGGCGGACTGATAGACGCGCGCCCCTTCCGCGATGCTGACCTGTTGTCCGACAAGCACATCCGCGAGATACGCGCGGGAGTCGATATGCGCGCCCTTGTGCACGATGGCGTTGCGCAGGATGACCCCGGCACCGATGTGGGCGGGCTCTGTCTCCGAAGAGGAAATCCATGCGTGCTCTATCTCGCAACAGCCTGACAATTCGGAGAATGCGTCAATGTGGACGTTTCGGATGGAGGTGACATTTTCGATGGTGCAGTTCGCTCCGATGTAACCTTGCTTCTCTGTCGGTGTTTCGTGTCCGAACAGCGCGGGATTGCCCGTGTAGAGGCATTGGAAAACGTCGGTGGAGTTCATCTCCGGCACTGCTACTGCCTGAAAACGACCGTCTTCGTTGCAGAGTTCCAACGGGTATCCGTAGTGCTCTTCGGTGAAGGTGAGTGTCCCGATGTTGGAGAGTCGGCTGTTCGCGCCGATATGGTAGTTTTCGACATGTAGCACGTTGGACATCGACACGTTCTCTTCCATTTTCACACTGCCGGAAAAGTGGCAGTCGCGAATGTTTAAAACAGAAAAAGTGCGGACGACGGAAATGGTGTTCCAGTCGTCTGCACTGTTGTTCTGCTGTATCAGCTGGCTGATTTCAGCGTCTGTGAGCGGTCTCCACATCACTCGGGGTAAAAGAGGTTGTTATTCTTCGCCACCACCGCCCAGCATCTTTTTCAGATCCTCGGGGGCATCTTCGAAGTCCTTCGCGTCAGAGGGGAGGAGGAAATCGGTGGCTTTCACCTTCTTGTTGGGGGTGATCTTGGTGGCGGTGGTGATGACCGTGAATTCTTCGCCGTTGTGTTCTCTCTTCTCTTCGGTGCAGAGCGGATAGCCCTTCAGACCGGGATACTGGGCGAAGTTGATGTCATCGCCAAGACCGAGTTCGGTGGTCACCCAAAGAACCTCCGTGTTTTCTTCATCCGTCTCCAAGTTGGTGACTTTCACGAGTACTTTCTTGCAGTTGTAGCCAGCGACGCTTTTCGTTTCGTCCGTGTACTCATAATCCCTCTTGATGTTGGCAGTCGCTTCCTGGAGTTTTTCAGCCGTGACTTTGTTATAATATTTGCCATAGCCAGGGATGTCGAAAATGGTAGTGAGGGTCTTGGAGTTGCCGTTTGAGATGATAATCACATCGATACCCATGCTCATGTTCATACGCCAGTTGTTGCCCATGACAATGATTTCTTGGGACTCTTCGGCAAGCTGCGAAGCGAAATTCGGATCGCTGCAATCCGGGGAGGTGGCTTCAAAGGTGATGTTTCCAGCGAAAGGCTTCTGTGCGAAAGCGCTGACACTGAGGATCATCATGGCGATGATCGTGAAGATGCGAGTCATTTTTTTCATTTTTTCCTATTTTAAATTGGTTATAATTATCAAAACAATTCAGACGGCAAAGATATAAAATTTACAGAAAAGTTTAAACAGAAAAAAATAATGGCCATGAGGTGGTGGGTTCGCAAAGTTTTTTTATTTTTGCTTTTTCTTTTTAAAAATCAAAAAAATGGAATCTAAGAGGGTTTTATTGGCCGAAGACGATATGAATTTGGGCAAGGTTTTGTCCACCGTGCTCACCGGAAAGGGCTTCGAGGTGAAACACGCCAACAACGGTGAAGCAGCCTATGAGCTTTTCTGCACCAACGAATTCGACATCTGTCTCATAGACGTGATGATGCCGATCAAAGACGGCTTCACGCTGGCGCAGGAGATACGGAAAATGGACAAGAAAATTCCGATTATCTTTCTGACAGCCAAGACGATGCAGGAGGATATGATCAAAGGGCTTTCGATTGGCGGTGACGACTACATCACCAAACCGTTCACGATGGAGATCCTGTTGGCGCGGATCGAGGCGCTGTTGCGCCGCACTGGCGTGCAGGAGGAGCCGGAGAGCCATATCGTGAACATCGGCAAGATCCAGTTCGACCGCAAGCGTCAGGTGCTGATTGTGGAAGGTGTGGAGCAGAAGATGACCTCCCGCGAGGCCGCTCTTTTGGACATGCTTTACGAACAGCGCAACGATGTGCTGTACAGAAGTTATGCCTTGAAGAAGATTTGGGGAGAGGACAGTTTCTACAACAGCCGCAATATGGACGTCTATATCACACGTTTGCGCAAACTTCTGAAAAGCGAGCCTAACGTACAGATTATCAACGTGCACAGCACGGGATTCAAACTGGTCTGGTAAGTTTATCGCGCGGCGGTGCGGATCACCACTTCGGCGGCCTTGCGGGATGCGGAGCCGTTGCCCAGCCGCGTATATAGTTCGTCATACTGCGCTTTCATGGCGGCGATGTTTTCCGCATCTTCCGTGATGAGGCGCAGTTCTTTTTGCACTCTTTCCGTGTTGTAATCGTGCTGGATGAGCTCCGTCACGACAGGTGCGTCCATAATCAGATTGGGCAACGAGATATAGTTGATGCCCGATATCAAGTGCTTGGCTATCAGGTAGGAAATCTCGCTGCCGGCATAGCAGACCACCTGCGGGGTGCCGATCATGGCGGTCTCCAGAGTGGCGGTTCCGGAAGCCACAAGCGCAGCTTTTGCGTTGGCGAGCAACGCGTAGGTGTTGTCGCACACGCAGGTGACATCATGCCCTTGCAAGTGTTTGCCGTACAGCTCTTTCGGGAGCCATGAGACGGTCGAGACCACGAACCGGTACTGCGGGAACCGCTCCACCATGCTCAGCATGGTGGGCAGGATGGCGTTGATTTCCTGTTTGCGGCTGCCGGGCAGCAGGGCGACGATCTCCCTGCCCTCCAGATGGTTGTCTGTTTTGAAGCTCACCACATCGGGACGGGTGCACAGGTCGCGTTGCACCGCGTCGAGCAGCGGGTGACCCACGTAGTGGACGTCCATGCCGTTTTTGGCGTAGAACGCCTTCTCGAAAGGCAGAATCACCATCATCTCATCGACATCGCGCTTGATCTGCTTGATCCGTCCCTTCTTCCAAGCCCAGATCTGCGGGGAAATGTAGTACACCACTTTGATGCGGCGCTTTTTGGCGAATTGTGCGACACGCAGGTTGAAGCCGGGATAATCGACCAGAACCAATACATCAGGTGACCAATCCAAAATATCTGTTTTACAGCGTTTTATATTTCCTAATACTTCGGAAAGGTGCACAAAAACCTCCCAAAATCCCATGAAGGCCATCTCTTTGTAGTGCATGAGCAACTCCGCTCCGGCATTGCGCATCAAATCCCCGCCGCAGCCACGAAACTGTGCTCCGGGATCTTGCGTCTTGATGGCCTTGATGAGGTTGGAGGCGTGCAGGTCGCCCGACGCCTCGCCTGCCACGATGTAATATTTCATCGGCTGAATTATTGGGCCAAAAGACGTTTCACTATGTCGGAGACCAGCTTGTTGTCGGCCTTTCCGGCGAAGGTCTTGGTGGCCATACCCATCACCTTGCCCATATCCTTCATGCCGCAGAAACCGTTGTCGGCGATGATGCCCTTCAATGCGGCTTCCACCTCCTCTTCGGAAAGCATTTGCGGCAGGTATTCCTTGATGATGTCGAGCTGGAATTGCTCTTCAGCCGCCAGGTCTTCGCGGTTTTGGGCCTTGTAGGTCTCCGCCGATTCCTGACGTTGTTTCACCAGTTGTTTCAGAATCTTGATTTCGGATTCCTCGTCCAAGTCGCCGGCGCCGCCTTTTTGCGTTTTGGCCAGCAGGATGGCCGATTTCACGGCACGCAGCGCGTTAAGTTTCTGTGATTCACGTGCCAGCATGGCCGCTTTGATGTCTTCGTTGATTTTTTGTTCTAATGCCATAATCATCAAATTTAAGTCTGCAAAAATATCTTTTTTTCGGGTTCGCCGGGCAGGTTTTATCCATTCACCGTGGAAGTGACGGTCCCTTCGTAAAAGCGCGTCTGAATTTGTTCGCCGGGGAGCAGCTCTGACGCGTTTTTCACCGCTTTGCCATCCTTTAGCGTGATGCTGTAGCCGCGTTTGAGGATGTTTTCGGGGCTGAGCAGGTGTAGCTTTTCCGTCAGGGAGTCGCACTCGTTAGCCCGTTTTTGCAATGTCATACGCACGCCTTTCGGCAGCTGGTTCCGGAGAAGCTCCAATCGTTGCTGCTCGCGATGCAGGTGGATCTGCATCTGTTTCCCGAGTTCTTGCAGGAACCCTTTCAGTTGGAAGGATTGGTTCATGGTCAGTTCCTTGGACTTGAAAACCGCCTCCTTGGCGAGTTCGCCCAATCGGTTCCTGTGCTCGTCCATCACCTTGGGGAGTTTGTACTGGAGGACGGTTTCGGTGTGCATCAGCGACTGTCGGACCTCCGCAAGCCGCATTTGCGCCTGCTGCGTGATTTTTGTCATGCAGTCGTTCAGTTGCTCCTCGAACCGGCGGAAACATTCCAGAATGGAGAAAGCCACATCGGTGGGGGTGATGAAGTTGGCGTGTGCCACCATGTCGGTGACGCTGAGATTGGTGGAGTGCCCGATACCGGTGAGCACGGGCAGCGGGAAGGTGGCCACGCGGTGGGTGAGGCCGTAGTCGTCGTAGCAACTCATGCCCACGTCGCCGCCGCCGCCACGCACGATGACGACCACGTCGAACTCGCTCTGCCGTTTCCCGATCACCTCCAGCTGGCTCAAGATGCCGGTGATGGCCTTCTCGCCCTGCAGGATCGACGGGAACAGCTCCGTGAAGAAACGGTAGCCGTGCTCGTTCTGGTGCAGCGTCTGCATGAAGTCGCTGTATCCCTTGCTGGTCTCCACGGAGATGACCGCCACCCGTTTGGGCAGCAGCGGCATCGTCAGCTTGCGGTTGAGCCCGAAAACCTCCTCCTTCTTGAGGCGTTCGATGACCTCCTGGCGGTTGCGCACCATCTCGCCCAAGGTGTAGGAGGGCTCGATGTCCTCGATGTGCAGCGCCAATCCGTGCTTCGGACTGAACTGTATCGTGGCAAGACAGAGGATGCGGATGTTCTCCTTCAACGGCTCTCCTGTGATTTGGGTGAAACGGCGGTTGATGTCCTTGAAGTTGGCGGACCAGATCACCGCCCGCATCTCGGTCTTGATGGTGTTTCCCTCGCGCTCTACCAGCTCCGGGTAACAGTGGCCGCTGTAAGGGTAGTAGTTGAGCTTCAGGATTTCGGCTTTGATGTAGTAGGGGCGGGTATAGGTGCGCTCGATCATCTTGTGGAGGCTCATTGCCACATCCGACAAGGAATAGACCGTATGGTTGTTGAAGGTTTCTCGTTCTTGCATGTTATCTTTATTTATCATTACCCCCACACTGCGCTGCGCTTGTGCGGCTTGCTTATTCCCCACACTGCGCTGCGCTTGTGTGGCTGCCATCCCCACACTACGCTTCGCTTGTGTGGGGTTAATTGCGCTTCGCGCGTGTTGCCTCTTCGAGGCTGCTTGAGGAATCTTTTTCTTATTGCAGGTCAATTATAGGCGATGTTCTTAGGGATTTTCAGCCAGTGCTCGTATGCGGGGCCGAGACGCTGCACCGTGCGTGTCCAGATCTCGTCGGCGGGGGTGTCGAAGACGAGGGATTGTGTGGCGGGGGCGACTACCCACATGTTGCGGCGGATCTCGTCTTCGAGCTGTCCCGGTGACCAGCCGGCGTATCCTAACAGGAACTTGTGCTTGAGGTTGGCGATGGCGTGCTGCTCGATGACGGCGATCAGTACGGGGTTATAGCCGACATAGACGCCCGGCAGCAGCCGTGACGCTTCGGGGCACGAATCGAAGCTGTGGAGCAGGAAGACGGCCTCTGTCATGACGGGGCCGCCGAAAAAAATCGGCTGCTCCACGCGGATTTCGTTGACCAAATCGTACACGTTGTGAGGCAGTTGACGGTTGATGACCAGACCTGCCGTGTGCTCTTTCTCATAATCCGTCAACAGCACCACCGAATGGTTGAAGAACGGGTCGTTGAAATAGGGCGTGGAAACCAGCAGCCGCCCGGGTTCGAGGGAAAGCCCGGTGGGCTCTATCTGCAGCATATCGTTGTATGTGTCCATATTGTTGAGGATCAGTGTTATAGGTTAAGACTGGGCGTTTGTGGCTTTCGCTTCAGGGGTCGGACCGGAAGCGGGCGCGGGTTCCGGTTCCGGCTTGGGTTGCTCCCCGGAGAGCATCTTCTCGCGCTCGTCGGCAGTGGCGAACTTCGAGCCGAAGAACTCGTTGACGATGATGCGCAACAGCGTGTAGGCGGGCACAGCGAAAATCATGGCGAAGATTCCGCCGATATAGCCGGCCATCAGGATGACGATGAAGATTTCCAGCGGGTGCGAATGGGTTTGCCTGCCGTAGATAAATGGCTGCAAAACAAAGTCATCCACCATCTTGGCCACACCGAAAGCGGCCACAATCTTGATGACGTTGGCCCAGATCAGCGACATCTCGGGCGAAATCGGCAGCAGGGAGGTGATGCCGATGATGATGCTGATGACGATGGCGATGATGGTGCCCACGTAGGGGATGATGTTGAGCAGACCGCCGATCGCCCCGATGATGATGGCGTTGGGCACCCCGAAGATGGCGCAAATCAGGAACTCCAAGAACCCCACGATGAACATCTCCAACATCACGCCCCGGAAATAGGCGGAAATCTGTGTGCCGGTGGCCTCCAAAATGTTGTCGAAGTTGTCCTGGACATTGTTCGGAAGCCAGCTGCGGATCATCTTGAAGAAGATATTGTGGTCTTTGAGGGAGAAAAAGGTCATGAAGAGGATGGAGAAGACAGCCACGAACAGCGAACCGATCATGCTGGCCGTGCCGCTCACGATGCTCGACATGCTGAGCCGTTTCACCACCTCGGTCCATTCGTTTATGAGCATGTCGGTGACATGTTGCCGGCGTTCAAGCAGGCCGTACTTGCGCAACGGTTTGTCGAACTGGTTCAGCCATTTCTCGATGCTTTCGCCCACTGATGTCATGTCAATGGTGGTCAGGAACTTGATTTCGTTCACCAAGGCGGGGATCAGCAGATAGAACAGCAGACCGATGATGCCGATGATGAGTATCAGGGTGATGCCGGCCGCCAGCGATGACGGGAACTGCCACTTGCCGATGCGGATGTTGGTCAGCAACTTCACCAATGGAGATCCTAATAGCGAGAGCACGAACGCTATGAAGATGTATATGACGATGTCGGAGAAGAACCATAACAAGAAGATAATGATTCCCAAGCCGAGGAGGATGGCGATGGCGCTTTTACTGTTGTTGTTCATTTTGGCTGGTTTTTTTGGACTGTTTTGCGGTTTTTGCCTGTTTGCGGTTGCGTTTCCGGGTGTCGAAATCCTGTTTGTAGGTCAGCGCCGCGCCTGCCACGTAGTTGTTGGCGTTGTCGTTGTAGTAATAGTTGTCGTCGCGCTCGCCGATGTAGGTGAACGCCTTCACTCGCCAGGTGCCCGACGGGTTGATGACATACTCCACTGTCAGGTCGCCGTAGATGTTGTTGTAGGCACTCTGCCTTGTCCGGTCGTCGTAATAGCCGATGCGGGTGGACATGATCACGCGGTTGTTCAGCAGGTTGGCATTGGCCATGACACCGTATTCCGCCGCTGTTTTTTCCGTGGCTTGGTTGTAGGTGATGCCGAATCCGCCCCGTTTGCTGTCGATGACATTGCTGAGAAGGTTGTTGACCGCGTTGCTGAGAAGCGTCATGCCGGATATCACGCTGGTGAAACCGCTCAGCAGACCTGTGCCAATCGTGTTTTCAGGCATGAAAGTGTTGGTGATCAGGAAGTAGGCGAACTGCTTTGTCATGTTTTCCTTGTTCTGGGTGTCAATGGCAGTGTAGAAGAGGTTGCGGACTTCGGAACTGCTGTTGGGCAGCTCGAAAGAGAAGGTGGGCTCGATGCGCTGCATCAGCGGGCCGTTCAAGTGAATGTATGCGTTTACGTCGGCGTTGCCCGAAGAAAGCTGGTCGGAAGGGATGATGTTCGCCAAAGAGGTTTTGGAGGTTTTGTAGGCGCTTATGTTGACCAGCATGTTCTCCAGCGGTCCGTCGAAATTGATATAGCCGCCTGGCACCAACGCGAATTTGCTGTTCACGACATCGTAAAGCGAGATTTTGAAGGTGCCGGAATTGAGCAGCAGATTGCCGTAAAGGTTCAATTCATCGTTGTTGTACACCAGGTTGAAACGACCGTCGGCCGTGGCGTTCAGGGTGCCGCCGATGGATTCGAGCAAAATCACCACGTCGGCATCTTTGGTGACGTCAAACGTGAAGTCAAAACCGAGGTCGGTGGAGGATTGCCGCTCCTGTTCCACCACGGCGGAATCTTTCTTGACCCGGCTCTGGAAGTGAATGTAGTCCGTTTCGGAAGCGGTGTTGGTGGAATTGACCTGCAAGACAATTTTGGAACCGCTCAGGGTTTTGATATTTGGGCCTGTGAAAAACAGATGGTTGTCGGTGCCGCGGATGGAGATGTCCCCTTGCACATATCCGGTTCCGTAAAACACGGAGTTGGTGGTGCGTGGGGTGTTCAACGCCAGGAGACGGTCTGTGTGGATTTGCAGGTTCAGCTCCATGTTGTTGAACATCTCGTGTAAGATGTCCCCCGAAAGCGTGGCCGTGTTCCGGTCTTTGTCCATGATCTGCATGTTGCGGAAGGAGATGCCTTTCTTGTTGAAGAAGAGGTCTTGGTCGATGATGCGATAGTGGGTGCCCAAAGCGGCAATGCCCATCTCGGCGTTCAGTACATGCACAGTTCCGTCGATGTAGGACGAATCGGGAGAGATGCAGAGGGAGAGGTTGCCGGAAGCGTGTCCCGTCAGGTCGTCGCTGAAGGCGGAGAGGAACGATTCGAGGAAATTGGCGTTCAGAGAGTCGAACTTCGCCTGTGCAGTGAAGGCTTTCTTGTCGTATGAACCCGACACATTGGCAATGATGTCCTTTTGAGACATGAAATCCCGGATGGAGAATTGCTTCAGGAAATCGTAATCCAGTTTTTGATTGGGAGCATCGAACAGACCTCCGGAGAAACGGACGATGTTCTCGTCATTGACGCCGGCCATCAGGAAGAGGTCGCCCAAACGCCCGTCGTTGATGGTGAGTTCGTCGGTAATCAGCTTGCCGAAAAGCAGCCTGCGGTTGCTCCGGTTCATCAGGTTCAGGTCGGCAGAGAGCCAGCCGTCGAACGACATGTTGTTTAACAGCGGGTTGATGAGTGTCAGGTCGAAATTGCGGGCCGCCAACGTCAAACGGCTGGAGTCTTTGGTGTCGTAGTTGCCGTTGAGCTCCAACGAGCTGTTCTGCATGGCAAAGACGAGATTGTCGAATTCGTAGGCGTGCGGTTTCAGATGGATGGTGTTCTGGTCGTTGAAGTGACACTCGTAGTCTTTCAGAAATATCCTGGAAGGATCCAGATGAATCACGATGTCGTTGGTGCGGGCAATGTCGATGGTGCCGGAGAGGGTGGAACTGTTGCTGTCAGAATTGAATGCGTTATGCCAGTCGAAATTGCATTGTATCAGGCTTTTGTCGGAATTTGCGTCGAATTCCAGACGGTCGAAGAGCAGGGTGTTGCTCCCGACAAACACCACCACCGAGTCGCCGCTCAACGACAGGTCGAGACTGTTGAGCGTCTTCGTGTTGGCGTTCATGGCGAAATGGTAGAGCCGGATCTTGTTTCGGATAGAGAAATAGGGCAGACTGACCTCCACTTTGTCGGCGCTGTGATCGGCACGGATGTCCATATTGACTGTTGAATTGGGGGCCAGGAACATGTCGGGGAGGATCAGCTTCGTGAGCGGGCGCGTGTTGTAGGTGGTCATGTAGAATTTGATGTAGTCGTTGCTGTAAGAGGTGTCTGTCTTGGCCATCTGGTCAGGAAGCTGCTGCGCGGCCGACACCAGCGACGGGAATAGGTTGTGGGCGATGCTCTGCAGCGAGTCTTTGACGACGGCGATAGGGTAGGTGGATTCGAAGTTGGCGTTGACGATGTTGGAGGAGAGGATGTATTTGTGCAGACCGTCGTGGTTGAAGGTGGTCAGCCTGAGTCTGTTGTTGGAGATGCTGTCGTCGTTGTATCGGATAATGAGGTTGTCGCAGCCGAGATAACCGTTGACGTTGTCCAAATCGGTGCCGTTCAGCGCCACTTGGAACAGGTCGAAGTTGAGCTGCAGGTCGGGGTTGCGCTGAGCCAAGGCGATGATTTGGTCGAATCCTTCGGCTTTGGCTGAATCCACCAACGGCAGTTGTTTGCCGATGCTCCCGGCGGCCAGTTTCAGTCCCGAGATGTTGCCTTGCAGGGAAGGGACCTCCTGCGCCAGGTCTAACTGCGCCACCGTCTCGCATTGGAGATTGGGGTCGTTGGCGACGAGGGTGGCGTAGATGAAGTCGGGTTGGTAGTCGCCTTCCACGCGGATATCGCGCAACGGGTAGCCCATCAAATGGAAACGGCTGGAGTAGCCTTTGAGGTGCGCCTCCAAGGTCTTCAGATTCTCGGCGGTGAAACCCGTGGAGGCGGTCTGTCCCTCAACAGTGGCATTCAGATGAGCGGTTCCGAAGAGCCGGTAATCGCCGGTGAGTTTCGCGAGGTTGAAGTTCGGCGAGGCGACCTGCGCGTTCACCTGAAGCTTCCCGTCCAAGGTCGCGGTGCTCAGCACGGCGTTGACGGCACCGAGACCTGTGCCGGCCTGCAGGTTGGCGTTGAAGTCGGATAGCACGCCGCGCATAGTGCCCGATAGGGTGGCGGTGCCGACTTTGTTCAGGAAGGCGTTCGTGGGGATGGTATGGCCGCCCGGCAGCGTGAATTGCGCTAAATCGGGCAGGTGGAAAGCGGAGGAATCCAACGAGACATCGAACCGGGCGTTCAGGAAATCGACCACATCGCGGATGGCGATGTCGCCGTGTACACGGTTGTGCCCGTTCCATGTCGCATCCACGTTTTTCAGGCGGAAATCGTTGACCACCCCGTCCATCGTGTCGGCTTTGATGCAGAAAATCTCGTCCATGCCGCGGATGGCGGGCGCGAATCCGGCGACGTCGTTCATGGCGAGCACGGAAGGACGAATCTCGGCCCCGATATATACGGAATCCAGAAATTCCGCGTAGGTGACCCAGTCGTCATAACGGAAGTAGAGGTCCATGTCCAAGTCGCTCTCGTCCGTCTTGAGTCTCATGTTCGTGAAGGTCAAATCCTTGCTGCTGATATGGAAGTCCCCGTTGCACTCGTTCAGCTTGAAACCGCCGTACTGGGTGAAAGAGAGCTGTTTGATGAACATCCCGATATCGTCGTTCACCAGCACGAAATCCTTGGCTTTGATGTTCAGGTTGTCCAGCTCCAGGTATGCGTAGTCGATGCCGGGCTGGCCGGTGGTGTCGTACACCACGCGCTCGTTGTCGTCGATGAGCACGAAGCGTCCGTTGGTGATTTCGACCTTGTTGGTGGTGAGCTTGAAGACCCCGCTGGTGTCGTCGGACTCGAATACTTCGCACCATTTGTAGACGTTGTTGACGTCTTCGCCCTTATAGGTTCGCAACACGAAATCCAAATCGTCGAAAGAGACGTCGCGCAGCCCGAGATGGCACGATTGGGGGTGGTAAGAGCGGAAACGGCATTTCAGGGTGCCCGTGTAGATCATGTTCTCCTGGTGATGGTCCTTGATGGCCACCTCGTGCGCCACAATCTTCAGAGTGGGGGTGATGCGAATGTCTTTGATGGAGATTTCGGTGCCCCAAGATTTACTCAGGGAATCCGTAACTTTGTGAACGATAAAGGTTTGTATCGGTGGAACGAACAACAGGCACACCAATAGCAAGTCCAGCGCCAGGAAAACACCGACGATCCATCCCGCCACTTTAAGGGCCTTTTTTATGACAGCCTTGACCACCTTAATACAATATTTTTATAAAGCGGCAAAGATACATTTTTTTAGCGTATCATGGTCATTTTTAGAACATTTCAACGAAGTTGGCAGATTCTCCTCAACCCTTCCGTGACGGTCTCCCTGTTCGTGCCGATGTTCATCCTCATGAAACCTTCGCCTTCAGCTCCGAAGTCGGTGCCGTTGTTGAGACCTATCTTTGCCTCGTGAATCAGTTTGTGAACCAGCTCTTTCTGCGGAAGATTCCATGCACGGAAGTCCATCCAGAGCAGGAAAGAGGCTTCGGGACGCATGAAGGTGATCTCCGGACGGTGTTCCTTCAGATACTGTTCTGCCGTGTCGATGTTGCCCTGCAGGTAGGCCAGCAGTTGCTTCAGCCACTCCTCACCGTGCGCGAAAGCTGCCTCTGCCGCGTAATAGCCGAAGATGTTGCCCAAAGAGAGTTCGTTGTGGTCCAGAAAGCCGAAAAAGGCCTTGCGGATCTCCTTGTCGGGGACATAGCACACCGAGGATGCCAGACCCGCCATGTTGAAGGTCTTGCTCGGTGCGAAAAAGGTGATGGAGTTGTGCTCCGCCGCCTCGGAAACAAGCGTGAAGGAGGTGTGGTGGAACCCGGGATAGGTGAGGTCGGCGTGGATTTCGTCGGAGATGACCAGCACCCGTTTCCGGAGGCAGA
This sequence comes from Bacteroidales bacterium, assembly GCA_016281255.1. GTDB lineage: Bacteria > Bacteroidota > Bacteroidia > Bacteroidales > WCHB1-69 > F23-D06. The sequence goes on along the minus strand of JAEEIG010000217.1, from coordinate 7,312 downwards.
TGTCGGCCACCTGCGCCAACTCCTCCTTTGTCCACACGGTGCCGCCGGGGTTGTGGGGGTTGCTCAGAATCATCACCTTGCAGCCCTCCGCCTTGCGCTCCAAATCCTCGAAGTCAAAGGTGAAACGGCCGTTCTCCGTCTTCAGCGGACTGCTCACAAACACTCGGCCCGTGCGGTGCGGCACGTTGATGAACGGCGGATATACCGGCGTGGTGATCAGCACTTTGTCGCCCGGATGGGTGAAGGTTTGCAGCACGAACGCGATGCCCTGCACGATGCCGGGGATGAAGTGCATCTTGTTCCATTTCGTGGCGATGCCGTAACGCTTCTGGAACCAGTTCAGCACCGCCATTTTGTAGCTGTCGGGCGCGAAGGTGTAGCCCAAGACTTCATGGTCGCAACGCTTGCGTATCGCGTCGAGGATGAAGTCCGGGGTCTTGAAATCCATGTCGGCCACCCACATCGGCAGCAGGTCGTCGGTGCCGAACACCTCAGTGGTCATGTCGTGTTTCACGCAATAAGTGCCCTTGCGCTGGGCAATGATATCGAAATTGTACATAATTAAGAATTAAAAATTAAGAATTAAGAATGAGTGGCGCGAGATGTTTTTACAATATGTATTAAATTTTTTTTTTGAAAACAAAGAGTGAGCGAGAGAATCTATCTCACACTCACTCTTCCGATTGTATCATTTTGAATTCTGAATTCTGAATTATAATATCGTAATCGATCCTTTGTGCGTGGAAGAAACCCCTTCGTAGTCGGTGATGCGCAGGATGTAGGTGTAGGTGGCGCCGACCAGCAGTTTCCCGTTTTCGCTGCCGTTCCATTCGAAGTCCTTGTTGGTGGTGTGGTAAACCATCTCGCCGTTGCGGTTGAAGACGGTGAACTCCAACGATTCGATCAGATTTCTCTGTGGAATGTAGAAGTAGTCGTTCACGCCGTCCACATTGCTCGGGGTGATGGTGTTGGCCAGGTTCAGGAACGGTTTGCAGGCCGGGATGGTGATGTTGTTGTTGGCGCTGCAGCCCTCTTCGCTGGTGATGTCAACAGCGTAGTAGCCCGGAGAGGTGATGGTGATGCTCGGGGTGTTTTCCCCGGTGCTCCATTTGTATTCCGCCACGTCTTCTTCCGTGACGGCCGACAATGTGGTCTTGAACTCGTCGCAGTAGTCCAGGTCGAACACGATGTCCACCTTGGGCTTCTGGATGATCAGCGTCACGTCCACCAAGCTGTCGCAGCCGTTCCACGCCAGCCCCTGGTAGTTGACGCGGCGCGTGCCTTCGGTGGACCAGGATTGCGTGTCTTCGAAATAGTTGGGGTCATACACATACGGCAGCTTCTCCTCGCAGGTCTTCACCGTGTCTTTGCCAAACGCTTTCTCGATGGCGGACATGTCCAACTGGATGCTCTTTTCCATCGTGTCAATACATTTCTGCTCCTCGTCTTGGACCACGATTTTGAAGGTGGCCAAACCGTCGGGTGAGATGGTGGTGGAGTCGAACACGAAGGTGGGGTCGAGAATGTTTTCAGCGTAAGATATGGGTACGAAGTTGTTGAGTTTTTTGACAAACCATTTGATGTGCTGCGTCTCCTGATACACCGTGTCTTCTGTGCCTCCTTGCTGTGTCGGGGGCTCTACCGTGTAGATTTTGCTGCTGTCGTGAAGTTGGATACTCAGGTCACAGTTGTTGAAGTTCTGCGTGAACGTGAAATCGGGTTCGATATAGTAGGATTTGACGTGTGCCTCATAAATGAAGGGCACGCCGGTGTAGGATTTCATTTCGCAGCGGTAGTAGGGCCATACTCTCGCGATGTCGCGGTCGATGAATACGTCGGTTTGTCCCACAGGGGTGATGCCGGGCAGCGGGGCGCTCAAATCCAGGATTTTGTTTTTCGCATCCAAAGAGTCGTAGCCGTAGTGCCATTCGTAGGTCTGTTCCAAGAAACCCCATGGCACGGAAAGGTGGATGTCGTCGCCACCGCAGGCGTCAACTTGGATGGCGCCTGGAATCATTTTGGCGGTGAACAGACCGTAAGCCCAGTGTGCGGTAGCGCTGCAACCATAGGTGTAGATGCGCAGCTTCACCGATTTCTGCGGGGTGAAGTTGCCGTTCAAGTCCACATTCTGGGAAGCTTGCGCCGACAAGTTGAAGGCCAACGGTTTATACTCGAACCATTCCACAGGATAGGAGCTGCTGCTACCACCGGTCTGGCTACCAGGACATTCACGGTAGGGGAAGGTGGTGGGGGTGGCGTAACCGTAAGAGTTCTGACCGACCCAATAGTAGGTGGTGATACCGTAAGAGTCGGAGGGGTTCTGCGAGTCGCCGCCGGTACCGCAGCCGCTCGGCCATGCCAGGAACTTGGAGTAGGGCCAGTGGTTGTTCGGCACCGGATTGGCCGTCTGCTGGGAAGCCTTGGTGGGATAGTAGCCGATGTTCAGCAGCTGATTGGTCTCGCCGTCGTAAACCTCGATATAGAACTGCGGATTACGAAGAGAACCGCAGCCCGATTCAACACCATGCGTGCTGTTCACATTCTGGATGGCGAAGGAGAACATCACCAACAGTGTGCTCAACGAGTCCTCGGGATAGAACCAGTACTCGATTTGCGCTGCCTTGTTACAGGTGCTGTTGCTCGTTCCGCAACCGATACGGATGGCCGTGTCCTGGTGGCTGCCAGGGGTGCCGCTCCAGTCAATGGGCAGGTATTTTTCGTGAATATAACTGCTGCCCACTTGGTAGCATCGGCATGGGTCGTCGATATATTGGGTGATGATCGCGTGGGAGGCCGAATTGCCGCTTCCTTGTATGCCGATGGAGGACGGGTTGTTGTAAGAACTACCGTACTTGCACTGTGCATAGGGGTGCTGTGCGTCACCTAATGTGTTGAAATTCAGCGGTCCCATTGAGGGTTGCCACGGTGCGTAGGTGTAACCCTGTGCCAAAACGGCAAGAACAGTTGCCATTATGCCTAATACTAAAATCGCTCTTTTCATAATTATGGTTTTTTATATTCTTCTTTTGATATTTTCCTCTTTAATATATTATCCTAACGAAATTCAATCCCAAACGTTACACTTTTTTTTCAAAAAAATACAATTTGTTTGTAATCGTTTATTGTTCAGTGTTTTATGATTGTTTGTAGGCGTTGTCGAATTCCGTTCTTGCCAGAATCGAACGGCCTAACGTGGCCTCGTCTGCGTATTCCAACTCTTCGCCCACGCCGATGCCGCGCGCGATGGTGGTGATTTTCGGCACCTTGTTCTGTATATTCTTGTAGATGAAGAAGTTGGTGGTGTCTCCCTCTACCGTGGCGGGCAATGCGAGGATGATTTCCTTGATGCCGCCGGCTTCCACCCTGTTGAAGAGCTGCTGGATGGTGAGTTGCTGGATGCCAATGCCGTCCATCGGGGAGATCACGCCGCCCAGAACGTGATATACCCCTTGGTACTGATGCGTGTTCTCGATGGCAATCACGTCGCGGATGTCCTGCACCACGCAGATGACCCCGGCGTCGCGTTTCGGATTGGCGCAGATGTCGCACACGTCGTGGTCGGAGATGTGGTGGCACTGCCGGCAGAAGACCACGTCGCTTTTCAGTTTGTTGATGCGGTCGGTGAGCAATTGCACGTTGGCTTCGTCCTGCTTGATGAGATGCAGGGCGAGTCGCAGCGCCGACCGCTTGCCAATGCCGGGGAGTTTCGAAATCTCGTTGACGGCATTCTCCAAGTTCTTGGAATAGAGGGATATCATTCTTCTTCAGGGTCAAATATGAGGGTGGTGAATCGGGACAGGTCGAAAATTTCGTTGGCCACTTCGCACAGCTGATCCGCGGTGATGCCCTCGATGGTGCGGATGTCTTCGTCCATGTTGGAGACTTCGTCGTGGAAGAGCGCAAGGTGACCGGCGGCCAGAAGCTCGTTGAGTTTGCTCTCCTGGGCGAGGGCCAACTGTCCGAGGTATTGTTTCTTGGCGTAATAAAGTTGCAGAGAGCCTAACTTTTGCCTTTTCAGCTTCTCCAGCTCGTGGTGTACCAAATGCATGCAATGGTCGCGCTCGTGGGTGTCGCAACCGAAATAGACGCTGAAGAGCCCGCAGTCGGAGAAGGGGTTGAAGTAGGATTCCACGGTGTAGGCCAGTCCTTTCTTCTCGCGCACGCTCATGTTGAGGCGCGTGTTCTGCCCTTGGCCGCCCAGGATGTTGTTCAGCAGCATGAAGGGGATGCGTTTGGGGTTGTGGATGTCGTAGGCGAGGGTGCCCGTGACCACATTGGTCTGCGAGGTGCTCTTGCGGGTGACAGTGGTTTTCGGGATATACTGGCCCAGCGGTTTGCGGCGGCGGGTTCCCTGGGTCAACTTGCCGTTCCCGAAGTGTTTGTCGCACAGTCGGACCAGTTTTTCGGTGGAGATGTTTCCCACGGAAGCCAGCACCACGTTCTCCAAGGTGTAGTTCCGGCGGGTGAAGTCCAAGATGTCCTCGCGGCGGATCTGTTGCACGCTCTCTTTGGTGCCGAGGATGTTCTTGCCCATGTCGTGCTGACAGAAGACCAACGATTCGAAATCGTCGAAAATCAATTCCGAAGGACTGTCGTTATAGTAGTTGATCTCCTCAAAGATGACGGTTTTCTCCTTTTCGAGCTCCTTTTTGGGGAAGGTGGCGTGGAAAAAGATGTCGGCGAGGAGTTCGACGGCGCGGGGATAGTCGGGAGAGAGGAAAGAGGCATAGAAGTCGGTCTCCTCCTTGGAGGTGCTGGCGTTCAGGTCGCCGCCCACGCTCTCCATGCGGTTGATGACGCGGTAGGCGTTGCGCTTTTCGGTGCCTTTGAAGATGGTATGTTCCACAAAATGAGCCAGCCCGGGGTGCTGGTCGGGCTCGTCGCGCGTCCCGGCGTCGATGAGGATGCCGAAATGGGAGATGGGCGACGCGGTGGGAATGTGCAGCAGTCTTAGACCGTTTTGGAGTCTTACAACACGGTGCGGCATGGATCTACAGTGATGGTTTGGATGGTGTTTATAATATCCTCACTGTAAGGAACTTGTACGCGGATATAGTTGTCGGTGAAACCGGAGAGCATGTCGTCGTTCACCTGGGATTCCACCAACACGGGGCGGTCCTGACCGGCGCATTGCTCATAGAAGATGCGTTTCTTCTCGTTGGAGAGGGCGATGAGGCGTTGGCTGCGTTCGTCCTTCACGTCTTCTGAAATCTGGTCCTCCATGATGTTGGCGGCGGTGCGCGGACGACGCGAGTAGCTGAAGACGTGCATATAGCTGATCGGTAGTTCGGAGAGGAAGTTGTAGGTCTCTTCGAACTCCTCGTCGGTTTCGCCGGGGAAGCCCACGATGACGTCGCAGGCGACGCAGGCATCGGGCATCAGCTTCTTGATTTTCTGCACTTTTTCAGCGTATTGTTCGGCCGTGTAGCGGCGGCGCATTTCGGAGAGGATGCGGTTGCAGCCCGACTGCAGCGGCAGGTGGAAGTGGGGCATCAGCATCTCGTTCTTGGCCACCAGCTTGATGATGTCGTCGGTGAGCAGCTCGGGTTCGAGGGAGGAGATGCGCACGCGTTCGATGGCTTTCTGTTTGACGATGGCCTTGAGGAGCTTGGTGAAGTCCTCGTTGGTGCCGCGTCCGAAGTCGCCGATATTCACACCGGTGAGGTTGACCTCGTGGACGCCTTGGTCGGCGATCTCCTTGATGTTTTTGAGCACGCCCTCGATGGTGTCGCTGCGGCTCTTTCCGCGGGCGATCCACACCGTGCAGTAGGTGCAGTGGGTGTTGCAGCCGTCCTGGATTTTGAGGAAGGAGCGGGTTCGGTCGTGGATGGAGTAGGTGGCGAAGAAGTTGGGCGACGGTTTCACCTCGCGGGTGACGATGTAATCGACGACGCTCATCTTGTTATGGCTGCCGAAAACCTTATCGACGCCGGCCCACCGTTCGAGCAGTTCGGGTTTGAGGGCGCTGTAGCAGCCGATGAGCATGATGGCCGCCAGCGGGTTTTCGCGGTGGAGTTTGGAGACCAGATTGCGGGTCTTCTTCTCGGCGGAGCCGGTCACCGCGCAGGTGTTGACGATGACGATTTCAGGGACACCGCCCTGGGTCCATCCGCGCTTCTCGAGTTCGGCGGCGATGGCGGACGACTCGCTGAAATTCAGCTTGCATCCTAACGTGTGTATCTCAAAATTCTTCATTATATGTTTGTTTTTTACTCTCAAAACAAAAATCCCCTCATTCCAACAGCAAATTCATACCCTTAAATTTAACAAAAATTTTTGGCGTGCAAAGATACACTTTTTTTGAACACCGCAACCGGACAAAATTTCACTTTGGCACTGTGAAAAAATACTATCTTTGCGCTTCAAAAACGAACGAACATGAGCAGAGGTTTTGTGAAAGAGGGCGACCAGGAAGAGGTCCCGATGTTGACACCCAGGGCGTTCCTGCCGGCGGGGGTGGAGAATTTCGTCACCAGCGCGGGCTTGGAGGCGTTGATGGCCGAGCGCGAGGAGATCCTTCGCGAGCGCAAGCAGTACGAGGGGGTCGATAACAACGACGCCCGCGTGAACAACAACTACCTGACGGGCAAACTCCGTCTGCTGGAGGAGCGCATCCATTCCGCCCGCGTGCTCGACTACGACCCGCAACGGCAGAACGACGTGGCCTTCGGGGCGACCGTCAAGTTCAAGAACTTGAAAAACAACCAGATAGCGCAATACCAGATCGTGGGGGTCGATGAGGCCAACATCACAAAGGGCAAAATCTCGTTCCTTTCGCCGCTCAGCAAGGTGCTGATGAACAAAAAGGCCGGCGAGACGGTCTCCTTCAACACCCCGCAGGGCGAGATGCGGATGGAGATTATTTCCATTTCGTAATTTCCTACACCGCCGCACTTACTCCACTCTTCCGATCAACTCGCCGCCATTCCGTTTGGCCGGAATAGCGAGACAGGAACTCGCAAGAGTAGTCGTTGCCGGAAAAGCCAGAATGTAATTCGCAAGGGCAAACGTGCCAAACGGAACCCCGTGTACGCAAGGGCAGTATGTTGCGAATCCCCAAACCTCAAAACATTTGAAATTGACAGTTGACAGTTGACACTGTGATTCGCTGATTTTGGTTGTCACTTTTATGTCTTACGACTGATTCGATTTGACAGGGTTAATCATTTGCGACTGTTTTAGGTTGTCGCTTGTTTTGTTTATATTCCGAAAAATGTTAATTTTGCAACCGTATTTGTTAAAATAGTTGAGTAGTATGCCGAATTCCAAAAATGCAGATGTTCGCATCAAGGTCATTGACCGCTGTCTGAGT
>JAEEIG010000216.1 GCA_016281255.1 Bacteroidales bacterium | reverse complement strand
TGAGTGGCTGGGTCCCTACACTGGGCTTTGCTTGAGTGGCTGGGTCCCTACACTGCGCTTCGCTTGAGTGGCTGGGTCCCTACACTGGGCTTCGCTTGTGTGGCTGGGTCCCTACACTGCGCTTCGCTTGAGTGGCTGGGTCCCTACACTGGGCTTCGCTTGTGTGGCTGGGTCCCTACACTGCGCTTTGCTTGTGTAGGGTTAATTGCACTTCGTGCGTCTTGCCTCTCCGAGGCTACTTAAGGAATTATGTTCATTATATATTTCATCATATCATCATATCATCGCATCATCGCATCATCGCATCATCGCATCATCATTGTTCCACGCCCAATGTGGCATCCAAGTTTGCTTTCGCCGTCAGGTAGTTGAAAATTGCTTGGCAGAAGGAGAGGCGAGTGTTGGTGAGGGAGAGTTCGGCGGACATGAGGTCGAGCCAGGTGTTCATGCCCACTTCGTACTGCTTCTGGGCGATTTCGTAGGCCTTCTGGGCTTGGTTCAATGTCTGCTGGTCGGCTTCCAGCTCGTCGATGGCCTGCTGCATGTTGTCGATATAGCTCTGCACGCCCAAACGGAGGTTCCGCTCGACATCCAGCCGCTGGTCGCGCATGTTTTCGATATTCAGATCCGACTGTTTCAGTTTGTAATGCGTGGATGCCCAGCCGACAATGGGGACTTGCAGGGACAAGGCGATGTATGAGTAGGGGTAGTTGGTGAAGGTGCCACGGTCGTCGCCCATGCCGGAATATTGGAATGCGCCGGCCAATGCGAGCATCGGCAAGGAGGCTCCGCGAACGATTTTCTTCGACTGCTCCAGTTCCTCAATGCCGAGGTCCAACTGGCGCAGCGCGGAGTTGTATGCCAGGCTCATATCCTCGGTGGAAGGGATGCCCGCAGCTAACACGGATTGCTCATAATCAGAGATGTTGCCATCGAAAATGACCGGTTCCGCAATATCCATGCCCAAGAGGACTTTCAGTCGCATGGCCGCCAGTCGCACACCGTTGGCCGCCGTGTTGAGGGTGGGACGCTGGTTCTGCAGGGTCACGTCGGAACGCAGTTTCTCGAATTCGGAAACCAAACCCTGGTTGTAGGAGTTGGTGACAATCTGGTTGCTGACCTCGAGGTTCGCATAGCTTTGCAGCAGCACGTTGTAGGATTCCTTGGCCAGCAGGAGAGTGTAGTAGGCCTGTTTCACCTGGTTGATGAGCTCCAGCTTGGAGGAACGTGCCGACTCGACCGCCAAGTCGATGTCCATCGCGCTGAGTTTCAGGCTCGACCAGATGGCGGGGGCCACAATCGGAAGACTCAGGTTCGCGCCCACGGAATAGGTGTTGTCGCGACCTACCTTGATGTTCATCGTCTGTCCGCCCATGTCCATCGACATGGTCTGCTTTAACAACGTGCGGTTGTAGTTGGATGCCAGGGAGACATCGGGGAACAGCGATACGATCTGTTCTTTCTTATAAACCTGCTTGATTTGCACTTCGCGGTCGGCGATGCGCATCGTGGGCGACTCTGACAGGGCGATGTCAATGGCCTTCTTCAAATCAATATGGATGGAATCTTGTGCGAACAGCTGTCCGCAACCGAATAACAGTGTGCATATAATCAGTGCAAGACTTTTCATGCTAATCTTTCCAACGCTAATCATCTATCTTTATTTGCTTTTATTAAATTAATATTCAAATACTTACATCCTTTTGCACCTCGGATGAAAGGAGCGGCAAAAATACGAAAAAGAATGATAAAATCAAGAGCTTATGTGTAAAAAGTACACATGTTGCATAAGATTTTCCGTTAAGTGTAAACGAGACCTGTTTTTACACGAAGAAAAGACAGACGCCAATGACGCTGATTACTGCGCCAATCACCTCACGTACAGTGACTTTCTGATGGAATAGGAAAGCGGCCGGGGCGATGATGAGGATGGGCGTGAGGGCGAAGATGGTCTGCGCGATGCCCGCGGAGGTGTACATCGTGGCCAACAGCGACGCGCTGACTCCGATGAAGGGTCCGAAAATGGTGGAGGCGAGCACGCACCATATCGCCTTGCGGTCGTGGACGGCGTTGCGCAACTTCGCCAAACCGTCCTTGCTGAACAGCATCAGCGACAGGAAGAAGCCTGCCAACCCGATGTAGGCGCGGATGGTGGTGGCGGCGAAGGGCACGCAGAGGCTGACGGGCAACGGGATCATCGCTCCTTCGAAAACCGCATCTTGGGAGATGTTGAGCGCTGCAAGTGCCGCGTCGTAATGTTGAAGCCCTATCTTGCTGAGTACCAACCCGAATCCCTGGCAGATACCGGCCATGGCTGCGTAGAAAATTCCCTTAGCTGGCAGTTTGAAATGCAATCCGTGATGCTCCGAATCATCGCTTTTCGAGAGAATCGACAGGGCGATACCGCTCAGGGTGACGACCATGCCGAGGATGGCGACCGGGCGCATTTGCTCGCCAAGGAGGATTCGTCCCGTGAGGGCTGCCGTGGGGGCCGAAAGCGTCATGAAGAGCTGCCCGAAACGTGACCCGATGTGGATGTAGCCCTGCATCAGACAGTAGTCGCCGATGACGTAGCCGACCACGCCCGAGAGCAACAACCAGCCCCACGTGCCGC
>JAEEIG010000215.1 GCA_016281255.1 Bacteroidales bacterium | reverse complement strand
GGTATGTCAAGCCCCGATTAAGATATTTTTTTAGGGAATGGTTGACAGCCCGGGGTGTTAGGACAAATCGGGCTTGATTTTCGGGAAAATTTTAGAGCGATGCCACGGGGTATGGCGGGCGGGGGTGCGCCGCCCCCTGTCCAAAGTCCCCCCACCCCTTCGGCGGTTGTAACCGTCGTCGTTACAGGTAGTTGTAACCGTCGATGTTACAGGTATGGCGCCGCCCCGCCGCTGTAAAGTGCACCGGCGCGCGCGTGATCCTTTACAGATAAATGGTGTTGTAACCGTCGTGGTTACATCAAAATATTTTGGAGTTTTTCGCTAAACCATTGATTTAACAGTACAACAATTTTATAAAAAGTTGTTTACATTGCCGGCCAAAGGTGTATAATGCTCATAGGTCCGTCCAAAAAACGGCTAGGAATTCGGCCGGTTTTGAGCCGAATAGAACAACGAAAAATGGAGAAAAAACAATGAAAGTTTTGAAAAAAGATCTCACTGCTAGCTCATGCGGTGAACAGATCAAGAATGCGATCCCGTGCACTTTCCGCAATCACGCCGCCGCGGTCAAATCCGCGGCTACCGTCCACTATGTGGATCAGTCAGGACTTGATAAAACCTTTTTCGCGCTCACTGCTCCTGTTGATCCGCTGTTCACCATTGCGGATCAGTATGATGATGATGTGATCGCGGCCTGCTTACTCGTGGCCGGCTACAGGTCCGGCCGCGATCTTACGGACCTTGAAAATGCGGTCAAGACGGCGGAAAGCGCCGCCGCCCCCCTTGAGAAAAGAGACGCGGATTTACGGAAACAGGCGGCCGCATGCAAGGACTCAGACGCGGCAAAACATGCCACAATCATGGCGGAGATTAGCAAGAATGGCCCCGCGCTTGCCGCCGCCCGTGACGCGGTAGAGAAAGCCCGCGCGGCATTAGGTGAACAGCTTGAGAAAGATATCCACTCATGGCTCAACGGCTTTGAAAAGCGCGCCGGAATGCTCACGGCTGTATCAGAGTGGTTATACAAGAATGCGTCCGACGGATTCGCGGCAATCGCTAAAGCGGCGGATCTCGCTGTACGCCGTCGCGCGGGGGATTTTGCCGGCCGTATGCTTGCCATGGTTGACAACATCGCGGCGGATGACGCATTCCCCCTGAATCAAAAGGGCCGCCGCGCGTCATGCGCCGACAATGTAGAGAATGATATCATCAAGGCCATAAAAAGGCCGTTCAATGGCGGCGTGGGATATAAGCACACCGCCACGGGGGGCACTCGCTATTGTGATGTTCCACTCAAGAGTGGTAGCGAGATAACGATCGAAAAGGTCACCGACTAATCTCCGTTCACCATGAACAGGGGCCGGCAATATGCCGGCCTTTTTCGTATGAGCGACAACAGGCCGCGGCGTTCAAAGGAGCGCCGCGGCCTGTTGTCGTTTTTCTTGCGCTCAATTTCGCTCCATTGAGCTGTATAGCGGGGGTAGTACTACCCTATTACCCCATGCCGTATAGCTCAATGGCGCTCAATGGAGCGCATTTATAGGGGGATCAAGCCTATGACTAATACCCCCCGGCGCCATGCCGGGGGGGCTGAATGGAGCGGCTGAATGGAGCGGCTGAATGAACGCGTGGACGCATGAGCCATGACGCCGGACGCATGAGTCATGACGCCGGACGCATGAGTCATGACGCCGGACGCGTGGAGCGTGGACGCCTGGACGCATGAGCCATGAGTCTGGAGTCAGGAGTCAGGACGCATGAGCCATGACGCCGGACGCATGAGCCATGAGTCTGGAGTCAGGAGTTAGGACGCATGAGCCATGACGCCGGACGCATGAGCCATGAGTCTGGAGTCAGGAGTTAGGACGCTGAACGGACTCAATGCGTGGACACATGACGCTGAACGGACTCAATGCCTGACGCATGAGCCATGACGCCGGACGCATGACGCGTGGGACGCTGAACGGACTCAATGCCGGACGCATGACACATGTCTTGACATCGAAAAAATGTCAATGTATTTGTATCACGATGTATCATTCCATAGTAAATTAGTATGGAATGATACATCGTGATACATCGTGATACAAGGGCTTGTATCACTGAAAAATGGCGTCTGTATGCGGGCTGAAGGGCTATTTATTCTATTGATACATACTGATACAAGGATCAATAAATAAATACTCGTTGGGATTTTTTTCAGCGGCGACACGTGACACACGGTCTCAAAAACCTGAAAAGTTTTTGGGTATTGATTTTCCGTGTATCATTTGTATCAAACGTATCAAATGGCGTCCAGACGCCATTCGTGACGTATCACACGACACAGTTTGTCTGTATCATGATGTATCACGAACAGCACGAACGGATAAGAATTAGGACACGACAATTCGTGTCCCCGCAAGTATGTATCAACGTGTATCACTCGTATAACCTGTTGATTTGACGCAGGAAAAACGAGGTGATACAAGATGATACATACTTGCGGGGAAATAATTTGTCCTGCAAACCCCTAGCTTGACAGGGGGTATGATGTCAAGGTTTAACGAGAGGTAATATGATTAGGATTTACAAACACACGATCCTTGCCATCCCCGATGGCAACGGGTGCAAGGACTTTGTCAGGGTGGACTATTATGCTGGCCGTTTTACGGTCAGTGCAGATAGTCCGTGCTCTTTCATTCGGGAGCACTCGCTCCCGAACGAGTCAGTGACTAAAAGCTGGCTTGTCGGATGGCTCAGCCGCCTCCCGAACGGTACTAAGACCTACGAGGGGGACTGATCCCAAGGGGGCGCAAGCCCCCGTTTTATCAGAGTGCCTTCAGCTTGAGGACACTCCGATAAAACACAGACTCATGGAGCCGGTCACTCCAGCCACGCTCAGCCAGCGTGGCACGAGTCCTATTATCCCTACCCCGCATGAGAGATGCGGTTAACACTGAGAGGTGAAAATTATGGCTAAGTATATTTCTCACAAGAACCCTGCTTCTGTTCGTTCCCTCAAGCGCAAGGCAACCGGCACCGTTGTCATTCATCACAACGGCAATTGGGAGGACGTACGTTTTACTAGAGTTCACGGCGGTTGGCGCCGTGAGCGCACGGACTTCATCGGGCTCCGCCCGGTGGTAGTCTCCTCTAGTGACGTAGCTAGGGAGTGCAATGGGGCCGTCGGTTGTGCGGAGTCGTGGGCTAAGGTCTACTAAGAGACTGCCCGCCCCCCATTCAGCGGCACGTGCCAGCCACGCACACGTGCCCTACTGACTCAACAAACATGCGTGGCTTAACTGAGAGGTGAATTACTATGAAGTTCTTTAATTATTCCATCGTTGCTGTCTGCACCTACCACGAGGACGGCTCGCCCGTATCCGGTCCTGCGGACGAGGAGTTCCGCGTCCGCGCCCTCGGCAGGGGGCGTTGGCTCGTTAAGCGCGAGGACGGGTACTGCCGCATCCTCCGCACCGCTGAGCTTCAGCGGTTCTTCCGTCCGGAGGTGTATGCGGACGGGTACCACTCGTCCGGCGAGCCGATCTACGCGTATGAGGAGGTGGACATCGCCCGCGACACTTGGTGGCGCTGGTAAGACTCCACAGGGCGTGCATGCTTCAGCCCCCGTGCACGCCCCAGCGTGGGTCTACCGCCCACGCCCTTATCATCAGGGGCTTAAATGAGAGATGTTTATTATGGCTATCAAACTTAAGCATAACGGTGTCAACTATGTTACTGAGTGGCACGTCACCCGCTTCGGTGGCATGGACGTAACTGACACGTATCGTGTCCGTAATCTGGGGCGGGGACTCTGGCGCGTCGTCCGTGAGGACGATGGGTACGAGTGGACCATGTCCACCAGCAAACTTCAGAAGTTCTTTCATCGGTATGTCCTCGAGTCCCTCTACGAGGGACCCTACGAGGCGGTCTCCTACACCGTAGCATAACGGTAACAGCGGCGCACGCAAGCCACGCACGTGCGCCACTGACTCAACATGCGTGGCGTTATGTAAAGGAGTCCATATATGGACAAGACCCAAATCGCGGTGGAGGTATCCGCCGCACTCAAGACCGCGGCCCGTATGGTCGTGGTAGACTTCGAGGCCGCATGGCCTCAGTATACGTTAACTGAGCAGGACAGGCAGGACCATTTCGATGCCGCCCTGCTCGCGACCATGCCCAAGGGATGCCGCTTTAATGTTGCCCCTGACTGGCTGGTGTCATTGCCTGAGTCTGTCAGAGGGCAGGTTCGCAAGATGTTCGCGGAGCGCTTCGTCGCGTTCCGCTCCGGCATGTATATAGTTCCAGCAGGACGCGAGCAGGAGGCCGAGGCGCTCGTCGCCGAGGCCGAGAAGACCGTCGCCGAGGCTGAGGCCAAGGCGCAGGCTGGCTGGCAGGCGGAATTTCCCTCATGGTGGGCGGCGGCCAATGAAATGGCACGTTATGGGTGCCACAAGAGGGGCTTTGACCAGCCCCAGCCGTACTGGGGTCGTGCCTCCATCACATCAATGGAGGTGCATGGCAGTACACCGGGGGAGCAGGCCAAGCTCCAGCAGGCGGCGGCCAAGGCCGAGGCCGAGGACATGAAGGCCGCG
>JAEEIG010000214.1 GCA_016281255.1 Bacteroidales bacterium | reverse complement strand
TATCGACAAGATGTGGGGGATTATGCGGAACGAGGCGTTCCCGAAGTATATTAAAATTTGAACCACTTATTTTCGAAACACAATGATACCGCTAAAACAATACTGCTTCAGCTTTGACCCGTGGGGCTTGCTCCTCTTCCTGCTGGTGATGCTCCCCAACTTCATCTGGTTTGCCGTTCCCGCACCGAACGACATCCTGCGCACGGATTCGGTCACGCCGGTGGTGGACGCCATCGGATCCGTGTTCCAAGTGCTGACCGTCGCGTGCCTCTGCCTCGTTATCCATACGAGCAGAAGCAAACTTCGCTTTTCTCCCCTGATTGTCGCTACAATTATTTGTATTGCAATCTATTACATTGGATGGGTGCTCTATTACACGGCCAGTGTGAACCCCATCGTCATCTTCCTGCTGACCCTCCCACCCTGCTTGGCGTTCATCTTTTTCGCCGCCGACCGGAAGAACCTTCCGGCAATCCTCTTCGCCACGGTTTTTGCGGTGTGCCATCTGGTTTTTGCGGTTTTGAACTTCATAAAATAATCGGAGTTGTATCGGAGTCAAAACCTAAATCAGCGAATCACATTGAATAGAGTTTGTATAGAGTTACCCTAGAGTCAGAGCTTTTTTTGAACCGTTACGGCAATAGTTACGGACACTTGAAAGTTTTGCGTCTCATATACGGGAATTTGTTTATTTTTGCAGCGTTGTTTGCTGATCGTGATGTTTAACGGACTTTGCTCAATGGTCGGCCACAGCGTGAAGAAGTAAATAATAGAGGTCCCTTTTTTCAATGAACAATACTCTACGTGTTATACTGAAGGTCCTGATGGTTAAGCAATTACTTCTGCCATTAGGCAACAGTCAACAGTCAATAGGCATGGTCGATAGTCAAAATTAATTATTATGAACGAATTCGATAACTTGAAAGGTCTCCGCCACAGCGAGCAGTTGGTAGTGGAGCACAAAGACACCGCCGCGGTCTATGGCTCCGGCGCACTGGAGGTGTTCGCCACCCCCGCGATGATCGCCCTGATGGAGAAAACCTGCCTGATGGCCGTGTGCGACAAAATCGGCAAGGGCAACACCACCGTCGGCATCGCCGTCAACATCAAGCACTTGAAAGCCAGTCCCGTGGGCGCGACCATCCGCTGCGAGGCCGAACTCACCGAAGTGGACCGCCGGCGCCTGGTCTTTTCCGTGAAGTGTTTCGAGGGCGAAACACTCGTTGGCGAAGGCATCCACGAACGGTTCGTCGTGGAAAGCGCGAAGTTTATGGCGAAGCTTGGGTGAGGCTTAAGGTTTTAAGGGTTTACTTTTTGATCCCAAATACGCACCACCGGACAAACGGGATCCTTTGCAAGACTTCGTAAAGCAGTGGCGAAAGGGTGAAGACGGCGATGGTGAGGATGATGTACATCGCGACGGGCGGCAGCTGAGTGTGATAGAACATGAGGCTGCCAATACTCGCAATAATCAGATAATGAACGATATAGAAACCGAAGCTGGAGCGCGTCATGTAGCCGGCGAAGGCGTTGGTGCCGTCAAAGCGGGCGTTAAACCAGCCCATCATGGCGAGGCACATCAGCCAGCCGTAGAGGCAGTTGAGCGGACTGCTGAGGTACTCTGGCGTGGTGTTGTTCTCGCCCCAAGTGGTGACGATGAGCGCGATGCCGGAAACAACTGCAGCGGCCATCAACGGAATCCACGCTTTGCGCACCGCCTCCTGCACTTCGTCGTGCGAGAAGACGAAATAGCCCATCAGGAAGGGAATCAGGTAGAAGAATGGCTTGTAGAGATTGTAGAGGCCGTCGGCGGATTCGGGCCGTGGGTTCATGATGAGGGTCTGCTCACCGAGCCAAAAGAGGATGCCGAGAAGGACAATCCAGAGAATTGAGAATGGAGAATTGAAAATTGAGAATTTTCGAGTGTCGGAATCATCAAATTGTGAAGCGGTTGATTTACTGGATTTTGCGGAACCGCTGATTTTCCGAATTAACAACAAGAGCAACGAAAATAGCCACAAATCCTGGATGAACCACAACGGTCCGGTGCCGCTGATCACCCAAAGAAAATACAAGGCAGGCTGCTTCATGGAGGCCAGCACAGTTTGCCGGGCTACCAAAGTGTTGAAATAGCCGGTCATCCATTGGAACACGAAAAGACCGATAGTGCTGGGAACCAATAGCTTGAGCGTTCGAGACTTGAACCACTCTTTAGCGGAACGTTTCTCTAACGAATAGCGTGAGCTGATGCCCGCCAGCAGAAACAGCAACGGCATAAACCACGGGTAGAGGATGTACATCAGCACGTCTTGGTATTGTGGTCCGTCGCCGAAACCTCCCACCCCGCCGAACACACCTTTGTTGTTGTAAAAATAGATGACGTGGTAAAGCAGCACCAACAGCACCGTCACCCACCGCAAATTGTCAATCCAATGCTTTCTCATCATATAATTATTAAACCTCTAAACCTCTAAGCCTGTAAACCTGTAAACCTGTAAACCTGTAAACCCGTAAATCCGTCAGCCCGTAAACCAAATCAATACCTCTCCACAAAATCTCTCACCAATTTGAAAACCGGCTCATACGTGTCGAAAATCGCGTTCTCATACGTGTCGAACGTGGTGTGGTAATAGGGG
>JAEEIG010000213.1 GCA_016281255.1 Bacteroidales bacterium | reverse complement strand
TGTGGATTTTTTCTTATTATCATTTCGATAGGAATCATTGGTGTCATACTTCTTCCGTTATTTAGATTGTTTCTCTTTCACTTGTCGTTGATAACTTTCACTTTCCCATTGTTCTTTCCCAACTTCAACCATTGTAATGTCTGTTTTAATTGGTGTGTCTTTGAAGACATTAAAAAGATCACCTCGGTCAATATAGTATAAGTAATGATTAATAACCTCAAATTTCGGTTCTACGTTATTATATTTAAACCCTTTTTCTTTTACAAGGTTAATTAAACTCGTTTGTTCCTCATACGTAATCGAAAATGATTTTGTCACTTCTGTTTTCATAGTTACGTGTGCTGCAGCTAATCCAAATCCAAAACTCGCCCCAGCATAGGTATCAACTTCTCTTCCTTCTATTGATCCACCAAATATGGGATAAGCATCAACAGATGTAATTGCATCTTTATTTGAAGATTGCCTGAAGAAGTCTGAAGAGAAATCAATTCCGAAATGATTTTTTAAACTTATCAGCATGAGTCCCACAACTGTTTCTTGATCCGTGGTCTTGAATGAGGATTTATATTTGAAATAAGTAATCCCTATCTTATCTTTAGCTCTTCCTTGCCCTCTTACAATTTTTCGTCCATATTCTCCAACACCCGCAGCACTTCCAAATTCTGTTGTGATGTAATAAACTTCCAGCCCCTCCAGTTCCCTTCCGTCCACAACCTGATTCTCCGCAAACGCATACGTGCTGTTCCACGGGAACTTCCCCGCCAGAGGGTCCACGCTCCAAAATCTCCCTATCCGAGTGTCGTGCATACGGTACTCGAAGGCATGCAGAGCCCCGTCTCCAAACACCTCATTGTCAACCTCCTGCCCGTTGAAAAAGTACCGATAACCCCCGATATAGTGACTTTGGTTGTTATATTGTTGACAATTAGTCATTTACACCGTTGTTTCGCTATAAAAAAATTGAATCCTTATCCCTTTTTTAATTGGCAAAGATACACTTTTTTTTTCAATCACCATGTTACCACTTTGTTGACAATATTGTGCTGTTCTCCAGCTGTCATGCGGAGATAGATGCGGGTGGTTCCAATGCTTTCGTGGCCCATTCGGAAAGATGTTCCTTGCCAATAATTTAAAATAAGTAGAGACGCGCCCCGTGGCACGTCTCTACGGGTTGGGGAAATGTAAGGGATCAGTTCTTCATCGCGGCAATCTCCTTCACGGCCTGGATGCACGCGTCGATGTCGGCTTCGGTGTTGAAGGCGCCGATGCTCAGACGCACTGTGCCGTCGATCTTCATGGTGCCGAGACATTCGTGGACCAGCGGGGCGCATTGCAGACCCGTGCGGCATGCGATGTCGTAATCGACGTCGAGCATGGTGCCCACATCCATGGCCTCGAAGCCCTTGATGTTGATGGAGAGCACGGGGTTCTGGTTCTCCGTAGAGGTCGCGCAGTAGATGATCACACCGGGAATGTCCTTGATGCCGTCGCGAAGGCGTTTCCACAACGCCATCTCTTGGTTGTGGATGTTTTCGATGCCCTTCTCGGTGATCCACTTCACACCTGCATGCAGACCGCTGATACCCAGCATGTTGATGGTGCCTGCTTCAAGACGATAAGGGAATTCTTCGAGGTGGTCGCGCACCGCGGATTTCACGCCTGTGCCGCCGAAACGGGTATGACGCACCTCCACCGTCTCGCGCACGTAGCTGCCGCCGATACCGGTGGGTCCCATCAGGCACTTGTGGCCCGTGAAGGCGTATGCGTCAACGTTATAGTCGATCATGTCCATCTTCACCGCACCGGCGCCTTGGCTACCGTCCACCACGAAAATCAGACCGTGTTCCTTACAGACCTTTCCGATCTCCTTGATGGGTTGCACCGTGCCGATGACGTTGGAGCATTGCGTGCAGACCACCATCTTCGTGTTCGGACGGATGGCCTTCTCGAAATCTTCGGGATGCACATAACCGGCCGCGTCGAAAGGCAGATAGGTGACTTCGATAATGCCTTCTTTCTCAAGGTGATAGAGCGGACGAAGCACGGAGTTGTGCTCCAGCATCGTGGTGATCACGTGCATGCCCTTTCTTGCCAGACCCTGAATCAGGATGTTCAGGGAGTCGGTGGCGTTGTAACTGAAGGTCAGACGTTTTTCATCTGTGCCGCCGTTGAAGAGCTTGGTGAGCATACGGCGCGTTTCGGTCAAAACCTCGCCGGTCTCGATGCCTGCGTCATAACCCGCGCGTCCCGGACTTACGCCGTGCACGCGATAGAAATGGTCCATAAACTCGTAAACCTCATTGGGTTTCGGGAAAGATGTTGCTGAATTGTCTAAGTATATCATATAATATGTATTAGAAATTTCCAAGCCGCAAAAATACATTTTTTCATGGATAATCGAGAATTGAAAAATATTTATCATCCCGACGTATTCAATACGTCCCTACATCATCGCATCATCGCATCATCGCATCATCGCATCATCGCATCATCCCATTGTTAATAACCTTGATGATGAATTGTTGATAACTCACCCGAAAACGCCTCGTAAAATTTCTGATATTTGCCATCCCGAAAAATTCATTGAAGATTCTTTGTAAAATATGGATAACGAAACGATTACAACTAACAAGCCTGTTCGCTCGATGTCGTACAACCGCATCGAGAACATTCTGGGCACCACAGGGAAGCTGACTCCGCAAGCCGTGGAGTTCGAGGAGGCCGTGCTGGGGGCGCTGATGATCGACGACAACGCGGTGACCGAAGTGTTGTCGATTCTGAAGCCCGAAATGTTTTATGTGGAAGCCAACCAATACATATTCTCCGCCATACGGAAACTCTTCTCTGCTTCGCAACCGATTGATGTGCTGACCGTTTCCAACCAGCTGAAGAAAGACAAGCAGCTGGACCTGTGTGGAGGCGCCTCATACGTGGCCGGTCTGACGAGCCGTTTGAACTCCTCCGCCAATGTGGAGTTCCACGCCCGCATCGTGATGGAGAAATTCATCCTTCGCGAGCTTATCCGCCATTGTAACAGCATTATAACAGACGCATACGACGACAGCAACGATGTGTTGGAGATGCTTGACGAGGCCGAATCGAAGATTTTCTCCATCGTGGAGAGCAACCTCAAGCGCGACAGTAAGGAGTTGGGCGATGTGGTGAGCCTCGCGCTCAACGAGTTGACGGAAATCCGTGATTCCCAGGACGAACTGCAGGGTGTGCCATGCGGCATCCGCGCCATCGACGAGAAGACCGGCGGCTGGCAGAAATCCGACCTCGTGATCCTGGCTGCCCGTCCCGGCATGGGTAAAACCTCCTTCGTGCTCTCCATCGCGCGCAATGCCGCCATCGACTTCGACCAGCCGATTGCCTTTTTTTCCCTGGAAATGTCTGCCACCCAGCTGGTTCACCGTCTTTTCTCCATCGAATCGGGCATCCCGTCCGACCACATCTCCAAGGGCACGCTCTCGGATGTGGAGTGGTCGAAACTGTGGGAGAATGTCAGCCGGCTGAACAGTGCGAACCTGATTATCGACGACACGCCGGCATTGTCCGTCTTCGACCTTCGTGCCAAGTGCCGCCGCCTGAAGCACAAATACAACATCCAGATGATCATCATCGACTACCTGCAGCTGATGCAGGCGGGCACCGACAGTTCGAAGCACGGAGGCAACCGTGAGCAGGAGATCAGCTATATCTCTCGTTCCCTCAAGGCGTTGGCCAAAGAACTGAACATTCCCGTCATCGCGCTGTCGCAGTTGAGCCGCGCGGTGGAGACGCGTGGCGGTTCCAAACGCCCGCAGCTGTCCGACTTGCGTGAGTCCGGTTCTATTGAACAGGATGCCGACATGGTGCTCTTCATCTATCGTCCCGAGTATTACCATCTTGACACTTTCGAGGACAACACGCCCGCCGACGGCATGGCGGAGATCATGTTCGAGAAGAACCGTCACGGCAGTACCGGCAACGTGAAAGTGCGCTTCCAGAGCCAGTTCACGAAGTTCTGCGATGTGAGCGAAGGCAGCTTCGGCGAGGGCGGCAGCTACGACAATCCCGCCGCGGGCATCACCCCGAACCAGGATTTCGGTTATTTCGACAGTGCCGCCAATGGTGACGGCGGAAGCGATTTAGGCAACGATCCCATGCAACAGGGATATGAGAATGACACGCCGTTTTAGGCGATGATGCGATGATGTGATGATGCGATGATGCGATGATGCGATGAAGCGTTGATGCGATGAATTCCAAGAGGGCTGCAAGCCCGACACATGTCAACCTGGGGTGCAGCGAAGCGGAACCCTAGGATATAACGAACAGAAATATGAAGAAACTATCCATGGACGAACTCGGGCGCGTGACCGCCGACGAGTTCAAACAACAAGCCAAAAACCCCATCGTGCTGGTGCTGGACAACATCCGCAGCATGCACAATGTGGGTTCCGCATTCCGCACATGCGATGCGTTCAACGTGGAGCGGCTCTACCTGTGCGGCATCACGGGTACGCCGCCGAACAAGGAAATAAGCAAAACCGCGCTTGGTGCGACAGAAAGTGTGGAATGGGAGTATGAAGAGAATGTGGCGGATCTTGCAAAAGAATTGAAATCAGAAGGTTACGCGATTTTGTTAGTCGAGCAGACCGACCATTCCGTAATGCTGCAGGAGTTCGATTTCGCGCAGTACGCGAAAGTCGCGCTCTTCGTCGGCAACGAGGTCTTCGGTATCTCCGACGAGCTGCTCCCGCTGTGCGACGCCGCCATCGAAATCCCGCAGTTCGGCACGAAACACTCGCTGAACGTCGCCGTCGCCACGGGAATTACGTTGTGGGAGGCGGTGAAACAGTTAGCAAGCAGTTAGCAGTTAGCAGTTGGTGACGGGCAACCCCAATAATATTAAAACAACTTCCTTAAGCAGCCCCAGAGGGGCAAGAGCTCGGTAGCCCAGGGTAAGGCTGCAGGCCGCAACCCTGGGATTAATGAATGATAAAAATGAACAATAAGAGGACCAAACGAACGGCAATCATTATCAGCGGGGCAATCCTCCTCGCGGCGGGGCTGTTCGCCATTTTCGGACGGCATACCAAGCTGGCGGAGAGTGTCCGGCAGCAGACCGCCGTCATCCTCAAGAAAGAGTACATCCCCAACCAGAATGTGGATTTGGAATCCACGATGGCCTTCCAGAGGGCGGATTCGCTGTATGCCGATTTCCGTCGGCATTTCCGGATGCACTACCAGACCATTGCCACCGCCACTTTCCCCGACAGCAGCCGTATCATACTCCTTGCCGAACCCGCGCCTTTCCTCGAACCCGACAGCATTGAGTCGATTTGCAGCCGGTTCACCCATCAGACGTCGCAGCGAACCTTCAAGATCGGCTATGACGGGCATGTCACCGACATGGTGCTGGTGTTAGGCAATGCCACCACCGAGAACCTTGACAACTTGGTGGCCAAGATCTCGCAACAGCAGTTCCTTTCGGATTATAAGCCCAACGCTCTCGACCTGCTGAGCGACGAAAGCCGTCACTATTTCACCCAAGACAATCTGGATTATCAGATCACTTTGGGCGAGTTCGACGACTGGTTCTTTGCCGCCGGAGAGGCCTTTATTGACGAGAACGATACCGCTAACGACCTCACTGTCAGTGATATGTTTAGCCAGAAGCGCCGCGGTGTCTTCTTCAGTCGCGAACCGGGTTTGGTGGCTTGGGCCATTCGTCGCGACAGCGACCTCTCCGGTCAGACCTCCGACATCCGCCGTTTCGCTCTTGACGCTGACTTGATTCTCGGTGCTCTGCGGGATTCCGCCACATTGGTGGTCGTCGGTCGCGAGCGCGAGACCCCATTGGAGGTGCTGCCGCCTCTGCGCGTGGAAACCGTCCTTCTCATCGCCTCCATCAGCAGCAAGGAACTCTCCCAAAGTCTGGATATTAACGACTGTATGGCCGGCAAGATGAGCAACGGTCGCGATTGGTGCCCCACCTACCTCAGTCGCGAACTGGAGAACACCGAATTGGGACATCTGCTCACCATCACCGATGTGCTGCTCAAAGACTGGTCGGAGAACGGCACCATACAGGAGGCCTGTTACCATTATCCTTCCCCGGGACGTTTTCCGTTCGACCGTCCGTTGTTCAAAAAGCTGGGACTCAGTGAGTTGGTTTATAACTGGAACACCGCCAACACCATGTATGCCATTGACCTGCCCGAGTACACGATTTACACGCTTAACCGCACAGGAGCGTTGCCGGTCTCCTATTTTCACTCGCAGAGCAGAGCCACCAGTGTCGGGGCGCAATACGAGCGGCAGGCGGGCAACTATTTCGCCCGTGTCGGCAACACCGATATTGCCCGTGTGGTGCAATATGTCGCTTTATATCAGTTGTTTATGGATAACGGGGTTACCTACAAAGGGGAACTTCTCCATTCATCGTTCCCGTCGCAGAAACCCTATTTGCTGACCAAACCATGCCGGGCATTGATGGATGTTCTCAAAAATCTGACAGACAGCCAGATAGATGTGATTTCTGATTCGCTCGCCTCTCTCCATTTTGTGGCGTATGGCGAGGAGCAGGTCAACAAGCAGATGCGGCAGAATGAGCGCGAGTACAACTTCACCTACACCGACGAGCATACGCGGGATATTTACCGGAATGTCAACCAGAACGAGAAAAGGTCTTTGGTGGAGGAATTCCGAGGGGTGCGCTCGATGTTGAGGGGACTTTCCGAGGAGGAATACACGAAGTTGGTGCGTTATCTGGCATATCCGCGTGGCACAACCATCAACAGTCGGGAAACTTACCACCGGATGCTTCAAGCGCAGAAGGTCAACAATCTTTTGCGGCATGTAGGCAAGAACAACCTGCCGTTGTTGGGTGTCGATTTGGCGAAGGTGCGGGATTACTTCGTGGGCAGTCTGCGAAACAGCGGCGGTCGCTACCTGAAAACGCCTTCTGTCATCGTGACGTACAACGACCTTAACACCACCGGCGGTCACAACATCTCCTCCAGGATCAGTAGGGTGGGGCGCACCACGAACTACAAACGATACAGTGGCGGAGAGCTCGTGGCGCAGGCGAATGTCCCGCCGTCAGCCGAAAAACCCGCCGCCCCGAAGGCGAGCACGCCGTCCACGGGTTCCAAACCTTCTTCAAGCCCCAAGCCGTCTGGCTCAAGGCCTTCTGCCAGCGGCAAACCCTCTTCCGGCGGCAAGTCCCACGCTTCCGCTTCTAAGAGCACGTCATCGGCCGCTGCCCGCCCATCCTCCGCCGGCTCCGTCCGCCCGCGCAGCAGCGTGATTGGCGGCGGCAGCCGCACCACGCGCGGGTTTTAGCTGTCAGCTAATAGCTTTTGGCATCTCTTGCCTCTTGCCTTTTTTCTAATTGCAAAAAAAATGTACTTTTGCACCGTCAAAAATAGATGCTTATGAGCGAAAAAGTGACCCTTTTGGACAAAACGTTTGTCAAATACATCAACAGAGAGGAAGTTGATGAAGCCATCACCCGTTTGGCCAAGGAAATCATGTTGGAATACCGTTACGACGACCCGATTCTGCTGATCACGTTGAACGGAGCGGTTTTTTTCGCTGTTGATTTGATTAAGCAGTTGGATTTCCCCTGCCGCATCTCCTGCGTGAAGCTTTCGTCGTACAGCGGTACCGAATCGACCGGCGAGATCAAGAATCTCATTGGTCTGAACGAGGATATTAGCGGTAAACGTATCCTTATTCTCGAAGACATCGTTGACACAGGCCAGACCTACGTGCATTTGTATAACATGTTGATGAAAGCTGGCGCGAAGGATGTGCGCATGGCCACCATGACCATGAAGCCCGACGCCTACAAGGCCGACCTGCCCGTGCATTACGTGGGCATCAACATCCCCAACAAGTTTGTCGTGGGCCGCGGCCTCGATTACGACGGCTACGGCCGGAATCTCCCTGACATTTACCAGGTGATTACCGATTAGAAAATAATGGGCTTCCTTAAACAGCCTCGGAGAGGCTGAACGCGCAAAGCGCAATTAACCCCACATAAATTCAATAACTCAAACAAAAACAAATAAGAACAACTAAAATAACAATATATCAATATATTACACGCGGCATGCTGTTTCCTTGTTTTTGTCTATATGACCTTTTTTTGATTATTTTTGTACCTTGTT
>JAEEIG010000212.1 GCA_016281255.1 Bacteroidales bacterium | reverse complement strand
GCCTGCGCTCTGCTGATCCCGAAAAGCTCAAGGCAGTCTGCTTCGGTCATTCCCTCAAGGGCTGCCTTGCCGTTCTGCAGCATCTTCAGCTTGTCAACTGCTGCTTTCATTTCCTTCTTTGTCATGGTGGTGTACCTCCGTTTTTGTATTCGGTGGGCTGTCTGCCCTTCCGTTGTGTCACATATTACCATGATCCCCGAAAGATAGCAAGCGGCTAAATGTACAGAACAAAATCGGCGTGTTTTCGCTGGAATTGTTCACATGACACTATGTACGGGAACAGCCCCGAAGGGCTGAATTTGTCAGCCCTCGGTCGGCGGAATCCACTGTCCCGTTCTCTCATCGAAGAGGTAGTAGTAAGGTATGCCCCAGTCATCTCTCATCAGTGAAACAACGCTCTTGTGGGTGACCGCAGGCTGCATCGGTTCTTTGCGGTCGCGGTGGTATGCGACCGTCACGCCCTCCGCAGGTTTCTCGAAGCTGTGCGGTTCATCTGCTTCGGGAGCGATGCGCTCTGCCAGGATGCTGATGTCTCCGAGGGCAAGCAGTGCCCTGACCTTTTCTGCAGTGTTGTAATGCTCGGTGAGGATAGGCATCTGGTGTTCGGGGTAACCGTCCCAGTGGCAGTAGATCGTTTCTGTTGTGCCGTCCTCGCGCAGGATGCCGATTCTTGAATTCGTGCTCATGTTCTTTGACCTCCAAGGTTTATATTCGGCGGGCTGTCTGCCCTTCCGTTGTGTCACATATTACCGCCTTTTGCCTGAAAAGTCCACGCCTATGTGCAAAATATAACGTAGAAGAATCGTAGTTTTCAGCTCTGTATATTGTCGGATGTACACATCGCATGGGAGCAGGAGCAGAGCCGCAGCTCTGCCCCTTTTCTGTTCAGGCTTTCAGTTCCGCTTCGGTCATCAGCCTGAAATTTTTGTCCTGCCAGAAGGAAATGTAAACATCGTAGCGGACATCCCATTCACTTTCGTAGTATTCGTCTGCCTCCTCATCGTACTCCTCGCTGGTCTCGGTCTCAGTGTAGCTGAAAACTTCTCTCTGCTCGAAGCCCTCGCCCCAGCCGTCGCTGTACTGTCCGCTGAGGTATTCCTTAAGCTGTGCTGTATCTTCGTCGGTCCAGTCATCGTCTACTTCGCAGGTTGCCAATCCGTAAAGGCGTCTGCCGTACCATTCGGCGCTCATCGTGACATTGTGCAGCTTTTTGTAATAGGTTGCGCCGTGGTAGTCGTCGGCGTACTCGGCAAGGTCGGTGTCATCGTTCTCCAGTGCCTCGAGAAGCTCTGCGGCGTACTCTTCGGCGGGTGCGGTGAAGCAGTTGCTCTCGCTTGCGATCTGTGCGATCAGCGGATTGTAAATTTTCAGGGTTTTCATGGTGGTGTACCTCCGTTATTTGTATTCGGCGGGCCGTCTGCCCCTTCCGTTGTGTCACATATTACCGTCTTTTCCCTGAAAAGTCCACGCCTATGTGCAAAATTAATCGTAGAAGAATTGCCGTTTTCATCGGAATGAACAGGTACATATACACAAGCCGCCAGAACGCGCACAAACGCGCCGTGTCGCGCCCAAAATCCGACCAACAAGGAAGCCGATGCAGAGCAGTCATGCCCCACATCGGCCGCCGTGCGCCCCTTATTCGGGAATGTACTTGTCGTGGATGATTCCGAGGATCTTGTCCTGTTCATCAATGCTGATGCCCATGCTTTCGAGAGCTTCTCTCGTTCCGCAGTCGGGGCAGATCAGTGTGCTGTTGTCGCTGCGGGAAAGAGCCGGTCGCTCCGTGTAGGTGCATCCGCACCTGGGACATGTTCGTGTTTCGTTTACTCGGTCTTTCATTTTTACTCCTCCTATGTAGTTGGTGGTGTGCCGCCCGAAGGCGGCAGGCTGTCATTCTTCGGTGTGACTGAGGATTTCGTCGGCGCTTCCGGATTCTGCGTATCCGCAATCCCAGATCGCAAGGAGCATCTCCTCGTCGGTTTCGGGAACCGCAATGCTGTAGGTGATCTTCCGTGCCCGAATGTCATTCAGCATCTTGGTGGTGGTCTCAAGGAAGTCGTCGGGGATCTCTCTGGTCGTGCCGTCCTTTGCTATCAGGCGGACTCCGTGGCGGCGAAGACTTTCAATATGTTCTTGGCTGGTCATGTTCAGGACTCCTTTGCTTTGTTTTCCCTTTCGGTAGTGCTATGTTAACTCTTTTCCGTGGATTTATCAAGCGGCTAAATGTACAGATCATTCATGGCGATTTCACGTTTTTTGTTGTGCATCATATGCCTTGCTCACATTTGCGCCGTGTCGCGTTGTGTGCCGCGGTTGACTGAGATGGAATACCGATTCGGATGATATCCCTTCCGCCTCACACGGGGCGACGTGGGCGCTGTGTGCGCGCCCGTGCCGTTCCGCCATGCATCCGCTCCGCAGGGCAGGCCTTTAAGGTCTGCCGAAGCGGAATGCGTTGTCGCCTGTAAGGTTTTCGGTAAGCGTTTCTCTTGCGGTCTCGAACTCGCTTCCGATAAAGCCCATTCTCATCAGCCAAGTCCGCATTGCGAACTTTTTGTTTTCTTTCTGCTGTTCCT
>JAEEIG010000211.1 GCA_016281255.1 Bacteroidales bacterium | reverse complement strand
CCGAGGATGACGACGGTCTGGCCGTACTGGCACAGCTTGGCGGTCTGTGCGGGGGCGCCGGCCACGTCTAATGCAGAAAGGGCGAGTTTCTCGGGCATGTCGGTCGGGATCTTGGCGTAGATGCCGCTCTCGAAGAGGATGGCCTTGCCCTTGATATCGACCTGGTCAACTTCAGGACGGATTTCGAGGATTTCGTCAATGCGCAGCGGGGTGAGGCTGAGGCTGACGAGGGTGGCGATGCGGTCGCCTTCCTTGAGGTCGATTTTGCCTTTGAGAGCGTCACCGATCTTCTCAACCTTGCCAAGCAACATACCGCCAGAACCGGTGCGGCGGTTACGGTGCTTGCCCTGCAGTTCAACGTTTAACAGCATCTCTTTCTTCACCTCTTCCATCACCTTCTCAACGGGAGCACCAGGACCAGCTTGTTCCTTGGCATAGTTATGGATGTCGGTAAATGAGGCGGAGTCAATGTTCAAGGTCTGGACGTCAATAAGGATTTCATTGTCCCAAATTTCGTCCATGTTGTTGTCAAGCTTGTTAGCGGGCTGCGGGAGAACACCCTTGGGTTCGATCACGCGGTGAGTACCGTATTTGTTGCCTTTTTTCTGCATAATTTGAATGATTTTTAGAATGATACAAAACTTTTATGCCTCATAAAATTGAGGTCGCAAAGATAGTATTTTTTTGGAATCTGCCGCAAGGTTTTCGAAAATATTTTTTTCAAAACACGGTTTTGGCACCTGCGGGGACGATGTGCACGCCGCCCCGCAGCCGTCGCCGTGCGTTTTGCATCATTTTTTTTCACGGCAATTTCAAAAAATTGTATATTTGCAGCGTTTTTTAATTCGCGTATTTATAACCAAGTATTCATATTTTAAATATTAAGACAAAATGGGAAGAGCTTTTGAATATCGTAAAGCAAGAATTTTCAAGAGAAACGCATATTTGGCCAAGACTTTCACCCGTCTGGGCAAGGAAATAACCATGGCAGCCAAGGCAGGCGGTCCTGATCCCGAGCAGAATTCCAAACTGCGTCTGCTCATCCAGACGGCCCGCAACGAGAACATGCCGAAGGACAACATCGACCGCGCCATCAAACGCGCCTTCGAGAAGGACATGTCGGACTACAAGGAGATGGTCTATGAGGGCCGCGGGCCTCACGGCATCGCCATCCTCATCGAGGCTGCCACCGACAACAACCAGCGTACTGTCGCCAACGTGCGCAGCTACTTCAACAAATTCGGCGGCTCCCTCGGCACCTCCGGAATGCTCGACTTCCTGTTCGACCACAAATGCATCTTCACCGTCGCCCGCACCCCTGAACTTGACATCGAGGAGTTCGAACTTGCGATGATGGATTTCGACGCCGAAATCGACGCCGACGACGAGGAAGTGATCGTGATGGCTGAATATAAAGCCTTCGGTCCCATCCAGAAATACTTGGAAGACAACAAGTACGAGATCAAGAGCTTCAAGTTCGACCGCATCCCGAAGGAACTCAAGACCCTCACCGACGAACAACGCGCCGAGGTCAACCTGCTCCTCGACAAGATCAACGAGGACGAGGATGTGACCAACGTCTATCATAATATGGAGGAACCGGAGGAAGAGGAATAAGACTTAAGACTTTAGACTTTAGACTTGAGACTTGAGACTTGAGACTTACGAAAGAACCCCAAAGTCTTAAGTCTCAAGTCTCAAGTCTAAAAACAATTAACCTTTAACCGTTAACCATTAAACCTTTAACCATTATGTATTATTACAAATTCAAAGTGTTTTACGACGAGGTGGAGGACTTCGTGCGTGACGTGGATGTGCTCGCGAACACCAACTTTGAGGACTTCCACCTGTTCCTGTACAAGTGTCTGGGCTTGCAGGGCAATGAGTTCGCCGCCTTCTCCATCTGCGACCAGAAATGGAACAAGCAGAAGGAGATCACCATCATGGACACGTCGGAAGACGAGGTGGCGGAAGCGCCAGAGTATGACGACGAGGATTCGTTCAGCACGAAGACGCGTCTGCCGAAGTTCGTGATGAAAGACGCGATCCTGAAGGACTTCATCACCGATCCGCACCAGCATATCCTCTATGAGTACGACTTCATCGACCCGAAGACGTTCTACATCGAGTTCCAGAAGGCGGCGCAGACCGACAAACCCGAGGAGTTCCCGCGTTGCACTTTCCAGAAGGGGACCCTCCCTGTGCGGCTCACCGCCAAAGACCTGCCTCAGCCCGATGTCGATGAAGCGCAATTGCTTTTGGACGAACTGGAAGAGGAAGAGGACGACTTCGGCTTTGACGACGGCTACAACGAGGAGGACTACACCGATCTGAATGAGTTCAGCGACTTTTAGTGGCCCGACGCTGTACATACTGACCGGCCCGACGGCAGTGGGCAAGACCGCCTATACCATCGAGCTGGCCCGACGCTGGCACGCGCCGATCATCTCGGCCGATTCCCGCCAGTTCTATAGAGAGATGCGCATCGGCACGGCTTTCCCCACCGAGGAGGAGCTGGCTGCTGCGCAACATTTTTTTGTGGGGATGCTCTCCATCCATGATTACTACAATGTGTATATGTTCGAGCAGGATGTGCTCAACCTGCTGAAAGAGCTGTTCCAAAAGCATCCCGTGGTCATCATGACCGGCGGCAGTCCGCAATATCTGGACGCGGTGTGCCATGGGGTCGATGAAATGCCCGATCCTGACCCGAACACGCGGCAATACGTCATCAACCTGTTCAACAACAACGGCGTAGAAGCATTGCACGCACAACTGCAACTCCTTGACCCTGAATATGCCGCCACAGTCAACCCCCATGACTCCAAGCGCATCATGCGGGCGTTGGAGGTGAGTCTGCAAACAGGAAAACCCTACTCTGAACATCTGCACAAGAAGCAGGTGGTCAGGGATTTCCGTATCGAAAAACATTACCTCAACCGTCCGCGTGAAGTGCTCTTCGACCGCATCAACCGGCGGGTGGATAAGATGATGGAAGACGGACTTCTGGAAGAGGCGCAGTCACTTCTCCCCTACCGCGACCTCAACGCTCTCAACACGGTGGGCTACCGGGAATTGTTCGACTATTTTGATGGCAAATGCACGCTGGAACAGGCGGTTACGGACATCAAGACGCACACCCGCAGATACGCGAAGCGGCAGATCACGTGGTTCAAAAGGGAATACGAGGAGATCCTCCTGTAGATGCGCGACAGGGCGCACATCAAAAAAAGGAAAAATATTTTCAACAAGCTGCAACCTTTTTTTTGCATCCTAAGAAAAGAATTAATTTTGCAGCATTGTTTGCTTATCTTGATGTTTAACGGACTTCGCACCAAGGTTGGCGGCGGTGCGAAGAAGTAAAAAATGGAAGTCCCTTAAAAAATAAAAGCCCCCCCTATGGCATGTGAAATCACTATGAGCAATCGAGCCTTTATCAATATTTTGCTGTTTATAGCCGCAACTTTCGCGGTGACGGGGTTGCAGGCGCAGACCCGCCCCGACAGCCGCTCGTTCGAGCACCTCTGGACGCTATACGACGGTATTCCGCAGCGCCATCTGAGAAGCCAGCAGGCGATGCTCGATACTATTGCGTGGAAGGCCGAGGCGGAGCACAACGCCTACCATCGTTTCATCGCGAACCACAAGCGTCTGCTCCTCAACCGTTTGTATGGTGACATGAGCGTGCAGCAATCGGCGATGTGGCTCGACTCGCTGCGGCGCGTCAATGCCGCGGCCCGTTGGGGCGACCGCGACAGCATGGTGTATCAGTCGCTGTACCACTATCTTATCGGGTCGATGCTCTATCCTTCGCGACCGGCCGACCCCAACGCGACCACCCTGCAGGAGGCCGACTTTGGCAACATAGAGGAGTGGTCAGGGGAGAACTACCGCAAGGTCGCGAAGCAGCATCTCTTCGCATGCTTCGACTCGATGCCCCGCAACGTGACGATTCTCACGCACCGCTGGGATTTCCTGCTTGAAACAGCCCCCGAAACCCGCCACCTGCGCACGACCCTCAACGACGTGCTCTACCAAAGTTGCATCCGGATGGTTGGGGATAGGGAACCCGAACTCGCCATCGCGCTGATTGACGAGGCCATGGCCGCCCATACGGAGCGGAATATCTTGATAGACTATGAGATACAACGGTTGCACTATCATTTTACAAAGGTTGAAGAGGACGTGTACGCCTCCACCTGCTGGCAGACGCTCGACTCGTTGGAGAAGGCCTACGGTCCCCACATCTCCTTCGACTACGATCGTGGAGTGCTGCTCGCTGCCGCCGAACAAATCGTGGACTGGGAGACCGACTATAAGTCCCGCGCCATTGACTATTTCAACCAAGTGCTCAAGCAGTGCGGCACGGAACCTTACGCCGACGACGTCCTCAAGATGTACGCGCAAAATGCCGCCTACTACTTAGAGACGCTCACCCTCCCGTCCATCTCGCTTTTCGATGCCCACACCGACCTCACCCTCGGCCACAAACTGCGCATCCCTATACAATACCGAAACTTAGAGACCCTCTACGTCAGCGTTTACACCACGT
>JAEEIG010000210.1 GCA_016281255.1 Bacteroidales bacterium | reverse complement strand
TGCGAACGGAATCAACACCCCTTCGTAGCAAAATACGGGATGTCCTTTACGATACAAAACCGTTGCGAGACACAAGAGAACAAGCAAAATCACACAGCCACATATACCCCAATATTTACTGCGGGCCAAGGCAGGGAAAGGAAAAGGCAAGTAACCCAGACGAATGGCGATACCAAGGGCAAAATACGCGGCACCCTCAAGCGAAAACACGAACCAGAAGAAACCCGATCCAGGCATCCCATAGTGCAGTCTGAAAACGCAATCGGCAAGCCACAGGAAGCCGGCAGCCCACCATCCCAACTTACGTACGACGGCGATAAACGCCGGCGAAATCAAAATAAAAATCATCAAAGCACGCAAATACCACATGACACTGCAAAAAGGTGCCTTGACGGGATCAAGGCCGAAATAAAGCAGCCAGTTCTGAGTCACGACCGAGATGAAACCGCTTTTCCTTGCGCACACAAGCGTGAAATAAACGGCAAACAGTCCGCACCAGAGAAGATAAGGCACTAGAAGCGTCTTGATTCTGGTTTTCAATACCCGCCTGTACCAATCCTTCATGTCGCAATGTCCAACGAGAAAGAATCCGGATGCAAGGAAGAACCAAGGCACGGCAATTTTGCAAATCTGCTTTACCACGACGTAGAACCACCAACCTGACGAATCCATGCAATCGGTCGACCCCATGTGCAAACAGACGACCATAATCGCACAAATCAAACTCATTGCGGAAAACCGTGCGCCCAGTTCCGATTTTACTTCAAGAATATACACTCACAACTCCCTCACTCTACCCCTAATCTTTGACACCAGATTGCCCAACACAAAACGATCCTCTCGCTTAAGGATAAACACGAGAGAACCCAAGCCTATATAGACGCACGAGAGCAACGTCGAAACGGACAGCCGGCCGAAAGAAGGCACCGCCCAAAGACATTCAAAACCATAAAACAATCCACATCCAATAACGAAGAGCACTGTAGCAGGAACAACAATCTCCCGAAGCAGCGTCACCAGGGGCCACTCAAAATAGCGAGAACCAACAATGACGTATGCAACCATATAACAAACCTGAAAGGCCACATAACTGTAAAAGGACACCTCCAGGGAGCGCGTCATGCAGTAAACACAACCAACCACCAGTATCGTTGTCGTATAAAACGCAAAATCAACCAATTGCTGCGGTTTCGCCTTGCCAATGGCCTGAAAGCACATCATGTGGCCAATGCGCATCTTACACAGAATGGCAATGAGAATCTGGATGCGCGTGAAAAACACCGCGTAGGCTGGCGGATTCTTGAGCCACAGCGTCAGCACATACTCGCACTCGCAAAATAGTGGCAATCCCACCAACAACATGATGATCATGCCGAAACGCTCAGACCGCTTGGCCAACGCCAGCATCTTATCGTGCGCCCCCGCACCCTCCCTCCGCGTTATCTCCGGGTTTAGCGCCATGGCAAAGGCATTGTACAAAGTCTCCGTCTGAGCACCCAATTGATGCCCGATCGCACGTCCAGCATTCGCCGCCGTCCCGCGCATCCAGTTGACAATCACGTTCAGCCCTTGTTCGCGCAAGAACATACCTATTGAACCAACAAACATCCATCCCGAATACATGGCCAACTCATGTACGCGAGCCCATTGCCACCAATAGGTCCAACAGATTCTCCCATCGGGGCACATCCTGCGACAGACCACGATGAACACAAGCTGCATAACGATCATGCTTACCGACATCAAGGCACCGTAAACGATGAGATGATCGCCGGGGCAATGCGGCAGGGCAAGAGCAATCAGAAACGTGCCGATGGACTGGCATAACATCACCACCGCATATATATGGATATGTTGCCGTGCAATCAACAGACTTTGATATGGCATTGAAAGCAGCGTCGCCGTCAACGACAGAAGCGTGAAGCGGACGATCCAAAGCGAGACGGCGACGCGGTCCGGCGGAATCTTAAGGACGCACTTGACGAACACATCTCCCAACACCCATCCAATCGGCAACAGGATGATCGGCAGGCAGAAATAGACATTGGCCGCCACATTAAACCATCGGCGTACCTCAAGCACGTCAGCGCTACCCGTCGCATACGCCATAAAGCGGTTTGAACCCTGATTCAGTACGCCGGCAATCAGCGTAACGAACGTGAGAACTCCTCCAACCAGCCCATACAGTCCAAAATCGGAAGCTCCGAGATCCGACAGAATCCAACGGCTAGAAAACAGCGTCAAGACCGCAGCTATCAAGGTACGGCCATACGAAAAGAAAGCGTTCCGAAATACTGTCTTGGCAGTACTCATCTCATTTACAGTGACGTTTTATCCCATGCTTGGACTTCCGAACAATCCTCTTGACCTCTGCAACCGTCAGGAACATCCAACGATTGGCCAGTTTGCCTTCATTATCCAACCTCGGGCGCATCTGTTCCTGAACGAAGCGATACACCAGCTTTGCGGTGTCTCCCGCCCCGCTCTGGAACGCTCCACTCCAGTTTTCATCTGGAGGGCTCTGGCATGGCTTTTCGGGATCGCGTTCAAGTTGCTTCAAGATGGCAATCAGCGCCTTGAATTTGACATTGACCTTGCCATGCGTCTTGTACCTCGCCAATTTCGGATAGTTGTAGTCCGTTCCGTCTGCAGCGGGACAGCGTATGACATCACGAAGCGACAGTCCCTCCTCCTGCGTATAGGAAAGAAAAAAGCGTTCACCGACGACCTGCCCATTATGCTGCCTGGCCCAACCTTCGATGGAACCGTCCTCTATGCCCACGCGCTTCGCCGTGATACCGAAGTTGTCATCCTCGGCCACGTAGAGCGGCGTGTTGATCTGCACCGGCGTCGCCGAAGGATCGCACTTGCGCCCCAGGTGGATTGCCAATTCCAGGTCATGCAATCCGGCAACGTATGACGCACATATCTTCTCCGCCTCTCTGAGTTCCATGCCCTGACCGCTTTTCTGGTTCGTTGCATCGTAGAGAAGGCGGATTGCCGTTATCCAGTTGACCATGAATATCTCGCCGTATGTCTTGGCCACACGTGCGCCAACTGTGAGATAGGCCATGAACGACTCCAGCATCCCGTTGCGCAGCTCGTATTCTTCAGTCTGGTGATAGTCTTCCCACGCTTCAAAATCATCCGAACTGGCAGGCACCTTTCCACTCTTCTCGTCAACCGTGTAGGAGGTATATTCAAAGACCGTACGCAGGGACAAGGCGCGTGGCAACGCACGTTGGAGCTGATACGTGGGAACGGCTCTGGTGATTTTACCGCGCCGTAGCGGATCCATGCAATCGGCGAAAGCATCGCCAATGAGTTCAATGATCTCTGCCCCGCGCTTGATGAGATCCGGACTTGGCTTCGTAGCCTGCGCGTACGCTATCTGCGAGAGTTTCAAGTCGTAATCGTAACGCGAGATGGCCTGGTTTCGCTCGTTCCTGGTCAGCTCAGCAGCCTCTTCCTTGAATGGCTCAAGGGACTCAAGATACTCCCAATAATATTCTTCCGGCTCGCTCACTCCCTCACTCCTCCACTCTCAACTCCCCCACTCACCAACTCCTCCCCTCCCAACTCCTCCACTCCTCCACTCACCAACTCCCCCACTCACCAGCTCTACACGTTCTACATGTTCTTCACGGTTAATAAACCTCAACTCCCTCACTCCTCTTGCCCGACCCAACAGCCTCTCTTCGCCAACGCAAAATGCTCACTTGCTCAATAGAATCGCCCAGCTTGGGCAACGCGGATCAAGACCGCCAAAACACGTCTCTCCAAAGTCCTGAAATAAGTGCCCCGAGAAACCTCACATTACGTATCTTCTTCTGCTTCTCTAAAATTTTTTCCCACATTTCAAGACAGACGATTGTTGCATTTTCAACCCGATAGTCGGCATTTTCCTGAATTTATGACACAACCCCAAATTTTCCTTCAAACTTATAAATTGTGCTTAGAACTTTCGGGATGCTACACTATTGACCAGTCAATCAACCCACATCAGGAGGTTAAAAATGGATGGATAAAAAAGAGTAACGAACGACACGGGACGGGCGCGCCCTTCGCGCCCACAGGCAATGATCACTAAGGAGCCAGGCTCCAGAAAGAAGAACGACAATAGCGAAAGCTAAGAAAGAGAAAACCATTATGGACAAACCTAAGATGAAGTATCGCGTGGCTTATGGCCACAACCTAAAAGGCGGCAACCCGATCAAACGTCCTGTTGTCACCGATCGTGAAACGTTGAGTCTCAAGCAGCTCGTCGCATACGCCAAGACAGCGGGGTACATGCGCGGACAGCAGAAAGACCTCGAAGGACTGGCCGGCGGCTTGCTTGAAGCAGCCAAAGACCGTGCCCTTGAAGGGTATTCGCTGAACTTCAACGACTGGTTCATCATCAGCGGACAGATCAAAGGCCAGGTGGACGACACCTTGCAGTTGAACTCCGCCAACTCCTACCACATCACGATCACGGCGTCCAAGGACATGAAGGTCGGCATCGACAACTTCGACTGGACGCGCGTAGATGACAGCGGCATCATCGTCAAAATTGACAACCTCACCTCGCCTGGCGGCAAGCAGGGAGAGATCACTAAAGGCAAGGCTATAGTAGCCACCGGCAGAAATCTCGCCTTCAACGCGGCGCTTGGCGATACGGTTACGGTCAC
This sequence comes from Bacteroidales bacterium, assembly GCA_016281255.1. Lineage (GTDB taxonomy): Bacteria > Bacteroidota > Bacteroidia > Bacteroidales > WCHB1-69 > F23-D06. Next base: position 8,261 of record JAEEIG010000210.1, on the reverse strand, counting down.
CTGGAAGGTCGATGAAGAGGAGAGGTCCCTCGCCCTGACGCCCGTCGAGCAGAGCGACACCTACCTTCGCTTCGATTGGCCCGAAGGCCTCAACGATGTCGATTCCGGCACTCATCTCACTCTTACCTTTCGTACGCGCGCAGGCATAGCCGGCGGCGGAGAACAGGTGAACGAGAAGGCCGTGACGCTGATCGACGCCTAATGAAACGATAACTCAGGCGATGACGGGAGCGGAGCTGCAGATCCCTCCCCGATTCGCCCCTCAACACAACACGACCATGAACATCATTGTCAAACACGCCATCCTCGTATGGCATAATCCGTACGTCACCGACGGTCTCATCGCCATGTGGGACGGCCAATGGAACGCCCCCAACACCCGACATGATCCCGTAGCCACAAGTTGGCTCAACATCGTTACTGGCGAGTTCGCCACGCCGATCCACTCTGCCGCGTTGCCGAATGATGTCGGCTGGGGGCCGAACTACGCATACTTCGACGGCACCACGGGGCTCACCGCCGCCCCGGCCGACATGCCGAACATCGCCGAGGCAAACAACTCTGGCGAATGCGAGCTTGACGGCATCTTCCGTGTTGAATATGACGGGCCGAAAAACGGAGTTCCCATTTGCGGCACAGGATGGACCTTCCACCTGATGGAAAACTTCTACCATACGCTTTACCGTTACGGAGGGAATCAGAGCTGCATCCAACACAATGGCATCGGAATCTCCCTGTCGGCGCATCCGCTCACGGTGCCGCTCTACCAATGGATGACGAATGGGCTCATTCATACCGCAGATTTCCAGAAAGGTTCGTCCTCATCAAAGAACAAGCAAGACGCCTGGACGATCAAACCGTCAAGTGGTTTTGGCATCGGCTACTCCGTCAACGGGACAAGCACTACACTAAAGGGACGTATCTTCAACATACGAATCTACAATCGCGCCCTCACGGACAGTGAACGTATGGCCAACTACACCATAGACTGCGAACGGTTCGGGCTAACGCGGCTCTAATCATGCACACCCTCAATCGCCAATTTTGCTTCTCGAAAGGAAAACATCTTGTGCGCCCAGTACGACAACACGGTTAGGACTACGTTTATAATCAGCGCTACGACATACGCATTGTACTTCAACCTCGTCACAAAAATATGGATGAACAGCATCGTCAGAAGCATCTGGCCACCATAGACAACGTAGAAACGGAGATATTCAATGAACCAGTTTCCATGCGACTTGTAGGTGAGCCAACGGTGGAACACAAACGAATTAGTAATACCAAGTACAGAGGAGATGACGACGATGACCCAATCTGGAAACGCCGGACTCATCAACCAATAGCACCCAACGAAAGCCAGATAGCCGAAGATGAAGTTCCAGCCGCCGACAACCAGAAAGCGCAACGGCATCATGCGCGTCCAAAGCTGCTTGCAGCAATCCGCGACCGGACATCTCCTCCGTTCCGCCATCAGGAAACCTCTACCTTCAGCCATTCGTCAACCGTGTCGAGTGCCCGCTCGGCCTCTGCATGGGTATCGAAGCGCAATACCAACGTGCCGATCGTCTTGTTTGCACCAGTGAACTCCTCGACCATGTCTCCGGGCTTCACCCACATATCCTCCTGGACAACATGGGCGGCCTTAAAGTCCGGCGGCATCTGCAATCCGGCATATTTCCCGCCCTTGTTGCTATGGACTATGACTTCCGCCCAATAGCCGTCATAGACGGGATCAGTCATGGGGACAACGGGTAGCCGCAAAGCGGCTCGCACACAATTGGAAATCAAATCCTGTCCTGCGGCCATGCCCAGTATCTCAGACAGGCGATTGCCACCTCCACGTGGCGTAAACTCCATGATGTACGGTTTGCCGTCAGAAGCGACACGGGTTTCGACATTGTAGATCGAGGTGCCCATGTGAAGCAACTTTACCAATCGCGCCAATTCGCCGCGCAATTCCCGCTGGGCATCGGCCGACATGTCGCTCGGCCAGCTATAGCCCGAAGGCGTGTAGGGGTTATTGGCTTTCGCGTCAAAATACTGGCAGTCGAAACTGCAATAGACAAGTTCGTCGTCGATTGAGAAACAGTCTGTATCTGACGAGTGCCCTACTCGCTCAAGGAACTGCTCGATTATGAACCGCCCGTTGTGACTTTCAGAAATCGCACTGTCTATTGCATCCGATAACTCATCAAACGAATCAACGCGCCTACATCCCTTCGACCCCGCAGAGTCAACCGGCTTGACGATTACTGGGAATTTTCCAACTCCCCCACTCCCAACTCCTCCACTCTCAACTCCTCCACTCCTCCACTCTCTCATCGCCTCTTCTTTGCTCGCATACCCTTTGTGCCATGGACAATTAAACCCATTTGCCAGCAGGAAATCGCGGAACTTGTCCTTGTTCTGGAGTATCTCGACCGATTCCAACGGCGGGAACGCCAGCCCCATCTTGTCGGCTACATAAGCCGCCGTCACAACCCCTGGGTCAACGCCAAATGAAAGGATGCCGTCAATCTGCTTTTCCTGTGCGACCTTGAGTACTGCCTCACGGTCGATTATGCTGACATTCACATATTCATCTGAATACTTGTGCGCGATGTTATCCGGAAGATAGTCCGCCGTGATCACATACGCGCCCATCTTGTGCGCGACCTCAATGACCGGCAACAGATACCGAATGCCGCCCAACAACATCAATTTCTTTTGGCTCATGTAATAATCTCCTTCACATTCTCCGCTATCGCCTTGACATCTTCAAGCGGCAGACCATAGTAGGTTGGTAGTGTCAAGACACGCGAAGCCAAGTTCTCGGCGACAGGACAAGCCCCCTTGGCATACACATACGGCGCGAAGTCTGTCAAAAGCGGGTAGAAGTAACGACGAGTAAATACATTGCACTTCTCTTTCAACACGGCATATACCCGCTCTCGCGTTTCAAAATCCTTGAACAGCACCGGTACATACGCCTTGTTCTGCGAGTGCGGGATAAGCTTCACTTCATCACAACCTGCAAAGCCCTCTGCATACGCACCGTAAATCTTCTGTCGATACTCCAACAACTCATCAATTTTCTTCAGGCACTCCAAACCCATCAAAGCCTGAAGTTCGTTCATCTTCGCGTTTGAGCCAACGTCAACGCACTCCGTTTCACTATGGATTGCAAAATTCCTAAGTTCAAAAAGCTTCTCCTGCACCTTTGCCTCCTTGAACACCAGCAACCCGCCCTCGCACGAATGAAACAGCTTCGTCGGATGAAAACTAAACATGCTCATATCCCCACAACACCCGATGCTCTTCTTTTCTACACGTTCTACATGTTCTACACGGCTAAAAACTCCAAAAGCATGCGCCGCATCGTAAATGATCTTCACACCATACTTCTCGCCCAGCCTCTCAAAACCCTCCACGTCGCACACATTCCCATACACATGCACCGGCACGATCGCCTTTGTCCGAGACGTAATCATTTTCTCCGCCGCTTCTGGTGAAAGACACATCGTCTCAGGATCGACATCTGCAAAAATGGGATTTGCACCAATCCGCTTAAGTGCATGACTGGTCGCAACGAATGTAAACGGCGTCGTGATTACGTCGCCGCCAGCAAGCCCCATTGCGTAATACCCCAACTCCAACGCCAACGTCCCGTTGTTGAACAGCGCAAGGTTTGTCTCTGGCACGCCAAGGTACCGGGACAACTCCTTTTGGAACTTCTGCAGCACCGGTCCATTGTTCGTGAGCCACTGGTTCGCCCACACTTCTTCCAGTCCCCGTTTGAACTCCTCCAACAGAGGGAGATATGGACGAGTAACAAAAATAGTTTTTTTTAACTTTTCCATGGCTACAATCAACTACAGAAATTGTTCATCATAAGAAACAATATTTCTCCTATGTCAATATGCAGAACTAGACGCCCGTTCTCTTTCATCATTCCAGGATATCCCCTTGCAATGTTCAGGGACTTGGAATTCAGGCGGCGGCGGCGTCATATAGTCGCCATAGGAAATCGTACACAAATCTTCCGCATGGGCGGGTATTCTTATTGTCCCACCTTCAAATGGCACAATACGCGCTGGTTCATAAAACCATTTGGGGGCAAGTCTTAATGTATGCATCCTAAAAAACATCGGCTCCACGACCATAGTACACTTTGCATACGGCCAACGAAGCGCTAGGGCATCTAATAGTGCCATCATCTCGTCATTATTGCGAGTCCTAGGGTATAACAATGAAGCCCAGAAGCCTAAGAAGCGGGTCACCACCATCTTGACAATGCCTCTTATCCCAGTTCGATTCCGATATGCAACGCTGCTTTCAGGATACCTATATATCTGCGCCAAACGCCACAGACGACGCGAAAACCACCAACGACGGATATCTCTTACATCATCAGGAACTCCATCCAAAACAAAAATATCTATAAAAGGTGCAAACGGCATTGAAAGATTTGTTTCTCTTTGCATTCTCTCAATAATGCCAGGTTCCACACTGACAATTTTAGAAAAATAAACAGGCCCGTCAATACCGCCTCTTCTAAATTCCAAATTACACGGAAGTTCATCCTTGACGCATTTAACAAAATCATTGTAGTCCTCCCGTGGCATCTCAATGTCTAAATCATCGTCCCACGGAATGAACCCCTTGTGTCTAAGCGCCCCTAATGTAGTACCCTCATACGTAAAATAACGCCATCCGTGGCGTTCACACATGGCCTCAAACTGACGAAAAATCTTCAAGACTTCGTCTTGAAAGGGCTTAATGTTCCAAGATTGTCCTTCGTTGGCCATTTTCAACTCTCCTTTTAAGTCTCGCACTTAACGTGCCGTCAATTCAGATCATCCTTGCAATTCTTTACGTCCACCATACATCATGAAGCCCGAAACCGGAACCTTTCCAGCAATAATGTCCGAAATTTCTACAAATGTTCTGAACTTAGCAAACTTACCGAATCCTTTTATATGCACGGTTAAATTCATTTACAGCTCCCGCAACTCTTTAATATCGCCGTACCAATTTCACTAATAAAATAGTCTATTGTTGGCGTTGCGATACCAACCTTCCTGGTATAATTCTGTATAATCCGAGTGCCCAAAAGGATATCTTCTGTAAAGTAACGCGAACTAAAATCAGGACCCGCCGCCAAAGAATGAGCGATGTGGCCACCGCCACAAATACAGATTTTTGGATTATCTTGCATTGTTGTCAATAAGCATAATGATCTTCTTGAATGGCATAAGGCGCGAATCGACCTCTTGTGCACGGTGATACTTTAACAGGTCCTGCGCCACGGACTGCATCGCAGGGAACGCGGCGCGGGTAAGCTGGTTCGCATAGATGCAGATGTTGACGCCGTGCGCAGCAAGTTCGGACTCCGTGACAGAATTGAACGAAGTCGGAACAACAACGATTGGCGTTACCGGATCCGTTGCACGGAACTTGTCACAGAACTCGAGAATTTCGGCTGGATCCTTTTTGCGCGAATGAATCATGATCCCATCCGCACCCGCCTTGACATAAGCATGGCAACGCGTCAGCGCATCATCCATGCCCTGCTCAAGGATCAACGACTCGCAGCGGGCGATTATCATAAACTCTTTCGTGCGGAGCGCATCCTTTCCGGCGGCAATCTTGGCACAGAAGTTCTCGATGGTGTCCTGAGTCTGCTTGACTTCCGTGCCAAAGAGCGAGTTCTTCTTGAGACCCGTCTTGTCCTCGATGATGACCGCAGATACGCCGATACGTTCCAAGGTGCGGACGTTGTACACGAAATGCTCTGTCAGGCCTCCCGTATCGCCATCGAGGATGATGGGCTTGGTCGTCACTTCCATGATGTCATCTATCGTGCGAAGCCGAGACGACATATCGACAAGCTCAATATCTGGCTTGCCCTTCGCTGTGGAGTCGCAAAGCGATGACACCCACATCGCATCAAACTGATCGAGACGTCCATCATCCTGTCGGACAACCGTCTTTTCAGCGATAAGCCCCGTGAGTCCTGAGTGTGCCTCTATCGTCTTGACAATAGGGCACAGCTTTATGAGTTGACGTAAACGCTTGCGACGAAACTCCGGCATCGCCAGCCGATCACGTTCAATCTCGTCAATCTTCTGTATCTCCGGATCAAATGTATAAGGGACATCCACAATCTTGCCGCCATATTGAGCGAGACACTTCTCGACATTCTGACGAATGGCATATTCGGGCGCTTCGGGATTACTCCAGTTGTCGCCGTGAATGACGTAGTCCGGGCGCTGCCCTGCTATCACATCGTCATAGAACATATCTTTCTGGACAATGACGTTTGCAACGCCCTCAATCGACCGGGCGGCGGCAATCCGTTCCGTCAGTGAGCAAGATGGGAAGCGGTTGTAACGGATCATCGCCTCATCGGAGAGAACACCAACCGTCACATTACCCAGTTTCCGCGCTTCGTTGATGATGTTCAGGTGCCCCCTGTGAATCACCGCCGTGCAAAAGCAAGTATAAACTTTCTTAGCCATTTAGATTCCCTTCTCCAAGCGATCCCTATAATAGGGATGCAATGCTTCTGTAAAAAGAGACTGCTCAAACTTTACGTCATACGCGACACTCTCAAATGATACAGCCGCAGATACGAAATCTACCACGGCATACTGTGCATGAGGATTGCAGTTCCGGGGCTGACCAACCGATCCAGGGTTTATGAACACAGTCCGCCGCCCCGTATTCTTATCGCAGACATATTTCAAATGAGGAACGTGCGTATGTCCTGACAAGACAAAATCCATGCCCACGTATGCGGTGCCGGACATTTCTTCGCATTTCATCTTTCCCCAGTACAGGTCGCTTGCATCGCCATGTACGCACATGATACGCCGTCCATCAAGGGTCAATTCCTTTGCGCCAATGGTCATACGTTCTATGAAGGACAAACCGTCGGCGTCAATCATTTGCTTTGTAAACTCATTTGCGGCCTTGCCGCGTGGCGAAGAGAATCGCTCCGCTTCAACACCGAAGAACGCCATTTCGTGGTTGCCGCGAATGTTGGCAAGCATACGCGGCTGCAACTGTCTCAATTCGCGTATCGTCTCGTTTGGGCGCATGCAATAATCAATCACGTCTCCGAGATGAATGACAGGCAACTCCCCGTGTTTTTCACTACAATGCGCCGTTACGGCCCTCAACGCCGTAAGATTGGCATGGATGTCAGATAGGACGCAAACCTTCATTTCGCATTCTTAGCGAGGTAGGGATTGATGATGTTGCCGATGATGAAGTCTGCCATTTCGGGAATCGAGTCGTATTTGACTTCATGCGGAATGTCAACATCAAAGCACCGTTTAACCTTTTCCGCGAGATGTGGCGTCCAATAGAGCGATCCATCACGTACATCTTCAATGCCGTCAAGTGAAAAAGAACGACGGTTTACGGCATTCATTTCTTTGAAAGAAAAGTATCGTTCAAAATAGGACATTCCCACTCTATCTCCTGTTGCATCAATCGCAACAGGATAACCGCCCAGGTTCCCACCGACACCGGGAGCGTGAAGGATGCAGCTCTTCCTTTCCCGAATGCTCTCTACGATCTTTGATATTATCTCGAAATTGCTACTGGCGTTCATCATGTTGCGCTTGGCGTCAACAGGCATGGCGATTGCGCAACGTTTCCACAACTCGTTGACAGCCTCGCACTTCAGCGTCTCACCCCTGTAGGAAAGATGCAACAGCGGTTCGATGCCTTCCGTCTGCCCCTCCTTACTTATGACCACATCATGGAAGTGGCTTGTGGCGAGCGTCACTTCGATATCGGCCGCTTTGGGAATCCCAAACATTTCTACCGCCGCCAGCTTGATTCTTGGCAGAAGATGGTTGAGGTTGCCGCTGCCAAAATCGGGATAGGCCATACCGGCACTCTTGAGCCACGGAATCACCGCATCGGAATAGGATGTGTTTATCACAATCGCATTCGAATTGGCTTGACGGTGCGCCTCCATGATGTTTCGAATGTATTTCATCGCCAGTGGAGCCCAAAGCCCGTATGCGCGAATCGTATGCCATGAGATGCTGCCATACTTCAAGCCACTGTAGGCGCGGCTCGAATTTACGACGAAATCAGGCGATACTTCATAAAAGAATCTGGCGATTGACGAAGCATCATCCAAATCCAATTCGGCAATATGTATCATCTTGGGAGACCCGCCGCGTATGAGTCGCGCGACACGCACTATGTTCACGTCGGACTGCGCCTTTGCAACATTGCGGCATCCAACATACACCTCA
>JAEEIG010000209.1 GCA_016281255.1 Bacteroidales bacterium | reverse complement strand
CTAAATTTATTTATTAACAATTTAAAGAAAGAGGTATTTTTTATGATTATTGTTCCCATTAAAGAAGGCGAGTCCATCGACAAAGCGCTCAAGAAACTGAAAAAGAAATTCGACAAGATTGGTGTGAAGAAAGAGATTCGTGCCAGACAAGAATTCACCAAGAAGAGCGTCATCAGACGGGAGCAATTGCGCAAGGCCATCTACGTTCAGCAGCTTCGCGCCGCTGAAAACGAATAGTCAACGGTTTTGCCAATCACAAGAAACAGGGACGCATCCCTGTTTTTTTTTGTCCATCATGGACGTATGCGATACGTTTTTTCAACGGACGTATGCGATACGTTATTTCAACGGACGTATGCGATACGTTTTTTCAACGGACGTATGCGATACGTCCCAACAATATTTGGCGATATGGATTATACGGATTTTATTGATTATCTCAGGTACGAGAAACGGGTGTCGCCGCACACGGTGACCGCATACGAACGCGATTTGTCCCAGTTTTTCAGCTTCTTACAGGAAAAATTGGAGATTAATCAACTGCCGGATGTTCATACAGAGGATATTCGGGCGTGGATTATCTCCCTGTTGGAGGACGAATCGTTGCAGGCAAAGTCGGTGAACCGGAAGATCAGCGCGGTGCGGGCATTTTATCGTTACAAATTAAAAATCAAGGAATTAACCACTAATCCGACCCTCTCTGTCCATGCACCCAAGATACCCAAAAAGTTGCCGCAGTATGTGGATGCCAAGGATATGGAGCATCTTTTCTCCGACATTCCGTTCGAGGACACTTTCGAGGGGCTCCGCGACCGCACCGTCCTCGAACTCTTCTATGCCACGGGAATGCGACTGTCGGAACTGCTGAACATCAAAACGCAAGACATTCATTTGCAAGACAATACCGTCAAAGTTTTGGGAAAACGCAATAAAGAGCGGCTCATTCCGTTTGGTAACAGGCTCTCTGAGTTATTGACAATCTACTTGGGATACTTGGAAAAAAAATTTGTTGAGGGAACGAAAAATAATTATATCTTTGTCACCGCAAACGGAGAACAACTTTATCCGAAAGCAGTCTATCGAATAGTAAGAAAATACTTGGATATGGTAACCACAATCGACAAACGCAGTCCTCACGTGATCCGTCACACGTTCGCCACGCACATGCTCAACAACGGGGCTGACCTGAACGCGATCAAGACCATACTGGGCCACAGCAGTCTGGCGTCCACCCAGGTATATACGCACAGTTCCATCGAGCAACTTAAATCTATCTACAATCAAGCTCATCCAAGAGCATAATTCATAAACAAAAAGGAGGTTTTTATGAAAATCAACATCAATTCCGTACACTTCAAAGCGGATCAGAAACTGGAGAATTTCATCACCGAAAAGGTGGAGAAACTGAACAAGCTGCACGACGGCATCATGGGTGCCGATGTCGCGCTGAAATTGGAGAACACCGAAGCGCCGGAGAACAAGACGGCGGATATCCGCATGAACATCCGTGGCTACGATGCCCGCGCCAGCAAGACGGCCAAATCTTTCGAGGAGGCCACCGACCAGGCCATTGACGCCCTGAAGAAGCAGCTCCAGAAAAGCAAGGAGAAAGAGCAGAACAAGAGACCTTCCACCGAAATTTCCTTTGAAGAGAAGGAGTAACCTTCTGGAGGTCACGATAACCGCAAGCCCCGCCACGAACCGGCGGGGCTTTTTCGTTTTAACCCGAAAGGGGGAATATTTGACATTTTGTCGGATTGGAATCCAGTATGGCAAATAATTACTACCTTTGCAGAATAGTTTTTGATAAAAGCAAAATGGAATCAAATCTGAGCAATCGACCCCCGTACAACCAATTGTTGAGTACTGTCGCGGAAAAGGAGGTAGTGGTGATAGATGGAAAGAAAGGACTTCCCATTTACGGAGAATCATACATTGCCCCTGACATGTTGATTATACTCTGTCATGAAGGGACATTGTGGATATATGACGTGCCCGAACGAACGTTCAAAGCTCACGACATAGCTATTCTGCTTCCCGATCAGATCGGATTCGCCCAGCGGAATTCAGCCGATTATCGCACCACCCAGATTGCCATCTCCAGAAAGTTCCATGACCGTCTGCAACACTCCTATCCCTACACCCGCTATGCGCCCCGTTACCGTCGCCATCCGGTCACCCATCTCACAGACGAGCAATACCAAAGCATGTGCCATGCGTTCGAACTGCTGCGAACCATCACGCAGTCGAAAAGTGTTGACCGTAGTGAAATGCTTATCCATCTGTTGTCCATCATACTCAACATGGTAGGAGAGTGTCATGTCAACAGCCAAACCAGCGACACGTTCAGCCTTTCGCCCAACGAGCAGCTGTTCAACCGTTTCTACGAGGCCATCATCCAGCATCACAGAGAGTCGCACGATATGGCTTTCTACGCCCGCATTTGCTGCCTTTCACCGAAACACTTCTCCGAGATTATCAAAAGAGACACCGGCATCAGTCCCAAAGGTTGGATCACCAACTTCCTCATCGCCCGTGCCAAAGTGCTGCTCGATTCACGGGAGGATCACACTGTCCAGCAGATCTGCAGTATTCTTGGTTTTGGCGAACAATCCGCTTTCTCGCGCTTTTTCAAGAGAGAGACCGGGATGACCCCGATGCAATACCGGAACCGCCGCCGTTGACCCCGGCACTGGAGAGAAAATATGGCAGAGACGATGTGCGCACATCGTCTCTGCCTATTTTAAACCGTCGCGATTGTGGAATGAAGCATAAGAAATGAAAAAAATCGTATATTGCGCGGCTTTTTGTAATAAGTGAAGAAAGGTTTTGTAAAATAGTATAACTAATTATAAACGTATGAGTTATAAAAGTTTTGAAAGAAAGTTGGCCGTGGTGTTGTGTACGTTGATGCTGGTGTTTTCGTGCAAATTCACCTGGGCTGCTGCGGAAGAAACTGAAGAATTCGATGCCGGTCCGTTCATCATCGAACACGTCATTGACAGCTACGGCTGGCATATTTGCGGCGACGGCGACAAGAGCGTCACCATCCCCTTGCCCATCATCCTTTTCGACGGCGGGCATCCTGTGGTCTTCATGTCCAGCAAACTCCATCATGGCGAGGCCGCCTACAACGGTTATGCCATGGGTTGGGGCGACAACCAGGGCAGCATCGTGAAACTGGACGGCGACTATGCCGACTACACCGGTCACCTTGAAGAGGGACAAGAATATGATGCCCACGTCTGCAAGTGGGACATCTCCATCACCAAAAACGTGTGTGCCCTGTTCATCTCGTTGATTCTGATTAGTTGCATTTTCCTGTCGGTGGCGAAACGCTACAAAGAGCATCCCGACGAGGTGCCGAGCGGTTTGCAAGCGTTGTTGGAACCCGTCATCGTGTTTATCCAAGATGAGGTTATCACACCTTCTTTAGGCTGTAAATCAAATAAATACGCGCCTTACTTGCTCACGCTCTTCTTCTTCATTTTCCTGAACAACATGCTGGGCATTGTTCCGATTTTCCCGGGCGGTGCAAACCTCACCGGTAACATCGCCGTGACCGGCATTTTGGCACTCATCACCTTCGTCGTGACCACCCTCTCCTCTGGCAAGGAGTATTGGAAAGACATTTTCAACACCCCTGGTGTGCCGTGGTGGCTGAAGTTCCCGCTGCCGATCATGCCGTTGGTGGAGACCATCGGTATCTTCACCAAGCCGTTCGTGCTGATGGTGCGACTTTTCGCCAACATCACCGCCGGCCACATCATCACGTTGGCCTTCGTTTCCTTGATTTTCATTTTCGGGCAGATGAACCCGGCCATCGGTCTGGCAGTCTCCCCGGTTTCCATTTTCTTCTACATTTTCATGGGTCTGATGGAGCTCCTGGTGGCCTTCATCCAGGCATTCGTCTTCACGTTGCTGAGCGCCATGTATATTGGCATGGCCATCGGCGAGGAGGAACTCCACGAGGAGGAAGCAGCAATGGTAGAAGCATAGTAAGACTTGAGACTTAAGACTTGAGACTTAAGACTTGGAGCTTGAAACCTTAAACCTTAAACCTTAAACCATAGAGTAACCCTTTTTAATAACTTAAATATCAAATCATTATGTCAAGTTTAGCAGTATTATTGACAACTATGTTGCAAGCAGCAGGCGCAGGCCTCGGTATCGGTAAATTAGGTGCTGGTATCGGCGCAGGTCTGGCCGCTATCGGTGCTGGTATCGGTGTGGGTAACATCGGTAAGGATGCTATGTCCGCTATCGCCCGCCAACCCGAAGTGTCAGGCGACATCCGTACGAACATGATTATCGCAGCCGCCTTGGTTGAAGGTGTTGCATTGTTCGCCACGGTGGTATGTCTGCTCATCGCTGTTGCAAAGTAACGAATGGAAAAGTTTCCTGACGGTTGGTCGGGAAACTTTCCTTTTTATTTGACAATCAAAAATTGAAACATATATGGAATTAATTAAACCCTCATTCGGACTCATATTCTGGATGCTTATCGGATTCGGCATCCTCTTCTTCATCCTGGCGAAGTTCGCATGGCCGATTATCACCAACGGTATTGCCGCCCGCAACAAGAAGATTGCCGACCAACTGGAGGAGGCTGCCAAAATCCATGAGGAGATGGCGTCTCTGAACAAGAAACACGAGGAGATGATGGTGCAGGCCAAGGCCGAGCGCGACGCCCTTCTCTCCGAAGCGCGCAAGGTGAGCGATGAGATGTACGAGAAAGCCAAGCTCAAAGCCTCCGCTGAGACGCAGGCCATGATTGAAGATGCCAAGAAATCCATCTACTTCGAGAAAATGAAGGCTATCACGGATGCCAAAAACGCTATCGCCAACTTCTCCATCGACATTGCCCAGAAATTGATCGCGGAAGAGCTGACCGACCGCGAAAAACAGGAAAAACTGGTTGAAAAGTGGATGGAAGATTGCCATTTCAACTAATTTTGTATTTTTGCACTTTATTTATCACTTAAATTTTAATATTCCAATGAAAAAATTATCCTTACTATTGGTAACTGCGGCATTGCTGGTCAGCAATGTCTCTTTTGCCCAGGACAAAGAGAAAACGGAAGAGGAAGGCTACATCTTCACCATTAAGAAAGAGATTCCCATCACTTCTGTGAAGGACCAAAACCGCGCGGGCACATGCTGGTGCTATTCCGGTCTGGGCTTCATCGAAGCTGAACTGCTTCGTATGGGCAAGGGCGAATACGATCTTTCCGAGATGTTCATCGTGGCCAACACCTACAACGACCGCGCCAAGGCTGCCGTCCGTATGCACGGCGATGTCTCCTTCTCCCAAGGCGGTTCTTTCTACGATGTGATCTACGGTATGAAGACCTTCGGTTTGGTTCCCGAGTCTGAAATGCGTCCCGGCGCCCAATATGGCGACACCCTTTCCGACCACGGCGAGCTTTCCGCCATCACCGATGCCATCATCGATGCCATCGCCAAGAAAGAGCATAAGAAACTGCAAACCGATGCCAACGGCAACCCTCTGTGGCTCAAAGCGATGGAAGCCGCTCACGAAATTTACCTCGGCAAATGCCCGACCACGTTCACCTACAACGGTGTGAGCTACACCCCGCAATCTTTCTATCAGTCCCTCGGTCTCAACCCCGACGATTATGTCTCCATCACCTCTTACACGCACCATCCTTTCTACGAGAAGTTCGTGTTGGAAATCCAGGACAACTGGCGTTGGAGCCAATGCTGGAATGTCCCGTTGGATGAGTTCATGCAGATTTTCGACTACGCCATCGACAATGGCTACACCATCGCTTGGGGTTCCGACGTTTCCGAACCCGGCTTCCGCAGCAACATCAAGAACGGTTTCTGCGTGCTTCCCGACCTCGAAGCCAAGGCTCAGGTTGGCAGCGACATGGCTCACTGGACAGGCTTGTCCACCACCGAGCGTAACAAAGAGTCTCAAACCAAACCCACCCCGCAACGCTGGGTGACCCAGGAAGAGCGTCAAATCGCTTTCGACAACTGGGAGACCACCGACGACCACGGTATGCTGATCTACGGCAAGGCTACCGACCAGATGGGCAACGAGTACTACATGGTGAAGAACTCTTGGGGCAAATACGGCAAGTATGACGGCATGTTCTACGCTTCCAAGGCATTTGTCCGCTACAAAACGATGAACATTGTTGTTCACAAGGACGCCATTCCGAAGGATATCAAGAAGAAATTAGGTATCAAATAATTCCTGATATTTCTTGCAAACCATTGCAGGGGCGAGTATGGTTCGCCCCTGCGTTTTTTTAAAGACGCTGTTTCCGTGTAGAGACGTGCCATGGCGCGTCTCTGTTTTTTTTGGCAAGATTTTTGTATCTTTGCCACTTTGTTTTTGAATCTTATATAATAGACAATATGGCAAATTTTTTAACGAAACTATTTGGTACTAAGGCTGATAGAGATATGCGGGAGCTTCAACCCCTGCTGAAGAAAACATTGGCTGCGTACGAAAACATCAAAGATCTTTCCATTGACGACTTACGACACAAGACCGTTGAATTCCGCGAGAAAATCCGCGAAGCCACCCAAAAGGAGGAGGATCGGTTGGCGGAATTGCGACAAAATCTCGAAATGAACTACGACCTCCCTGTCGAGGAGAAGGAGGACATATATAAGGAAATCGAGAAGTTGGAGGATAAAGTTTATAACACCACGCAAGATATTTTGAACGACATTTTGCCGGAGGCTTTCTCTGTGATGAAGGAGACGGCCCGCCGTTTCAAGGAGAACGAGACGATTACGGTGACAGCCACGCAGCACGACCGCGACCTGGCGGCCAAGCGCGAGTGTGTCACCATCGAGGGCGACAAAGCCATCTACCAGAACCGTTGGATGGCAGGCGGCAACATGATACAGTGGGATATGTGCCACTATGACGTGCAGCTCATCGGTGGTATCGTGCTTCACCAGGGTAAAATCGCCGAGATGGCCACCGGTGAGGGTAAAACTCTCGTCGCCACCCTGCCTGTCTATCTTAACGCCCTGCCGGGCAAGGGCGTGCATGTGGTCACCGTCAACGACTACCTGGCAAAACGTGACTCCGAGTGGATGGGATTGCTGTACGAGTTTCTCGGTCTTACGGTGGATTGCATCGACAAATACGAGCCCAACTCCGACGACCGTCGCCGCGCCTACAACGCCGACATCACCTACGGCACCAACAACGAGTTCGGTTTCGACTACCTGCGTGACAACATGGCCCGCAACATCGGCGAGCTGGTTCAGCGTCCGCACAACTATGCCATCGTCGATGAGGTGGACTCCGTATTGATCGACGATGCCCGTACCCCGTTGATTATTTCCGGTCCGACCCCCAAAGGCGACCAGCAGGCATACGACCAGTACAAGCCCATCGTGCAGAAGCTGTATGAGGCACAGCGTGTCTATGTGGCGCAGATTCTGACGCAGGCCAAGAAGATGCTGGCCGAGAACCCCGACCCGAAGCCGACCGACGAGAGTGCCCAGCTGCTGCTGCGCGCCCACCGCGGTCTGCCGAAAAACAAAGCCCTCATCAAGTTCCTGAGCGAGCCCGGCATGAAACAGGTGCTGCAACGCACGGAATCCTTCTACATGCAGGACCAGAACCGCAACATGCACATCATCGACGACGAGCTCTATTTCGTGATTGAGGAGAAGCTGAACACCGTCGATATCATGGACAAAGGTATTGATGTCATCAGTAAGGACGCCGACGAGGCGAAGATGTTCATCATGCCCGATGTGGGTGCGCAAATCGCTGATTTGGAGAAAGAAGACCTTACGCCTTCTGAAAAGCTGGCCCGTAAGGAGGAGATCTATAACAACTACGCCATCGCATCCGACCGTATCCATACGGTGCACCAGTTGCTGAAGGCATATACCATGTTCGACAAGGATGTGGAATACGTGATTATCGACAACAAGGTGAAGATCGTGGATGAGCAGACCGGCCGTATCATGGAGGGTCGCCGTTATTCCGACGGTTTGCACCAAGCTATCGAGGCAAAGGAGAATGTGAAGGTGGAGGCCGCCACGCAGACCTACGCCACCATCACGCTGCAGAACTACTTCCGTATGTACAAAAAGCTGTCCGGCATGACCGGTACCGCTGAGACGGAAGCCGGCGAGTTCTGGAACATCTACAAGCTGGATGTGGTGGTGATACCGACTAACAAGCCCGTCATTCGTATCGACGCTAACGATTTGGTTTACAAGACTAAACGTGAGAAATACGCCGCTGTGGTGGATGAGATTCTGCGGCTGCATGAGGAGGGCAGACCCGTTTTGGTGGGCACGACCTCCGTCGAGATTTCAGAGTTGCTTTCCAACATCTTGACTCGCAGACACATCCAGCACAATGTGTTGAATGCAAAGTTGCACAAGCGCGAGGCCGACATTGTGGCGGAGGCCGGTCGTGAGGGCACGGTGACCATTGCCACCAACATGGCCGGTCGTGGTACCGATATCAAGCTCACCCCGGAGGTGAAGGCGAAAGGCGGTCTGGCCATCATCGGCACCGAGCGTCACGATTCCCGCCGTGTCGATCGCCAGTTGCGCGGTCGTTCCGGTCGTCAGGGTGACCCGGGCAGCTCCCAGTTCTTCGTCTCTTTGGAGGACGACCTCATGCGTCTGTTCGGTTCCGACCGTATCGCGAAGGTGATGGACAGCATGGGCCACCAAGATGGCGACGTGATCCAACACAGCATGATCTCGAAGTCTATCGAGCGTGCACAGAAGAAGGTGGAGGAGAACAACTTCGGCATCCGTAAGCGTTTGTTGGAATACGACGATGTGATGAACAAGCAGCGTTCCACGATCTACCGTCGTCGTCGCAACGCCCTTTTCGGCGACCGCCTGGCCATCGATATTTCGCAGATGATTCACGACGTGTGCGAAACGCTGGTGGCCGACATGTGGGAAGCCAAGGATTTCGACGGCTTCAAGATGGGTATGATCCGCACTTTCGGTTGCGAGTCGCCCTTCGATGAGCAATACTTCATGCAGGAGAGACAACACGTCCTGGTGGAAAAACTCTTCCCGATTGTTTATGACCATTATAAGGAAAAGCTGCAGAAAATCAGCGAGCAAGCCTATCCTGTGATCGAGCGTGTCTATCTGGAACATGGCGACAGATTCCAGAACATCGCCATCCCGTTCACCGATGGAAAGAGAACCATCAACATTGTGGCGCCGTTGAAGAAATGTTATGAAACACAAGGCCGTGAAGTGGGGCTCTCTTTCGAGAAGGGCATCACGTTGGCCGTTATCGACAACGCCTGGAAGGAGCACCTCCGCGCTATGGACGATTTGAAGGAGAGCGTGCAGAACGCTTCTTACGAGCAGAAAGACCCGCTGTTGATCTACAAACTCGAATCTTTCAACCTGTTCGACCAGTTGTTGGTGCGTATCAGCGAGGAAATTGTTACCTTCCTGAGTATCGGAAAGTTACCGATTGCAGAAGAGACCGATCTGAAAGAAGCCCAACTGCCTGAGTCGGATGCCAAGAAGTTGCAGACGGGTCGGCAGGAACTCACCAGAGGCCGTCAGATGGCACCTGGCAAGCCCGCCAACGAACCCTATCGCGCCGAGAAGAAGGTCGGCAGAAACGACCCGTGCCCATGCGGTAGCGGCAAAAAGTACAAAAACTGCCACGGAAGATTCGACAGCGCCGAATAATGAAACGCGTCATCCTTTCGGTAACTGAAGACCTTTATACGGACCAGCGAATGGACAAAATGTCCCTTTTTCTGCACAAAAAGGGCTTTGATGTCACACTCGTAGGTCGCTGTTATGGGGATTCTCCCGCGTTGGGAAAGCGTCCGTACAAAACCAAACGTCTGCGGTTGCTTTTCAGACGCGGTGTCCTTTTTTACGCAGAGTATCAGTTCCGATTGTTGCTCTATCTTCTGTTTCAAAAATGTGACTTATTGGTAGCCAATGATTTAGACACTCTTCTGCCCAACTATTTAGTCAGTAAGTGGCGCCGGAAACCGTTGGTTTATGACAGTCACGAATATTTCTGCGGAGAGCTCTCGGTGGTCAGCAAACCGATCTCCTACAAGGTGTGGCACGGTATTGAGAAACGCTGTTTCCCGAAGCTGAAAACCGTCATTACGGTGAGCCAATCCATTGTGGATCAGTACGAAAAAGAGTACGGCATCCGTCCTTATCTGGTGCGGAACATCCCGCCAGCGGCCACCCGGTTTACCGTCACGGCCACCCGGCAGTCGTTGGGTATGCCAGAGGGAAAGCCGGTGTTGTTGTTGCAAGGTGCCGGCATCAATGAAGGGCGCGGCGGGGAGGAAATTGTGCAGGCGATGCAATATCTTCCTGATTACCACTTGTTTATAGTGGGCGAAGGAACTGTTGTGCCGCAATTGAAACAGATGACAGCGGAGATGAAGCTGCAAGACCGCATCACGTTTGTGCCTCGCCAAACCCCCGAAAAGCTGTTCAATTACACTTCGTTGGCCGACATCGGTATGGCCATCGACACAGACATCAGTGCCAATTTGCGTTTCAGTCTGCCGAACAAGATTTTCGAGTATATCAAGGCCGGTACGCCGATGGTGGTCTCCAACTTGGTGGAACGCGCCCGAATCGTGCGGCAGTATCACGTCGGAGTGGTGGCGGATTCAGTCACCCCGGAGGCCATCGCACAGGCTGTCAAGCAGTTGGCAGAACCTTCCCTGCTGGCAAGCTGTCGCGAGAACTGCAAACTCGCCGCCCAAGAACTCACCTGGGAAAACGAAGAGAAGGTCTTGGAACAGGTTTATCACCCTTTCTTCTAACCTTAAACCTTAAATCGTAAACCTTAAACCTAACAATATGGAATACTATCAAGGTACAACCGCTTTCTTCCCCACTGTGGGGAAAATCAAGTTTGAAGGCAAGGATTCGAAAAATCCGATGGCTTTCCACTATTATGACGAAAACCGCGTGGTGATGGGCAAGACCATGAAGGAGCACCTCAAGTTTGCCATGGCCTATTGGCACACGCTTTGCGCCGACGGCGTGGACCAGTTTGGCGGTCCCACGAAGACTTTTCCGTGGAACAACGCCTCTGATCCGATTTCCCGCGCGAAACTCAAGATGGATGCTGCTTTCGAGTTCATGACCAAATGCTCGATCCCCTACTACTGCTTCCACGATGTGGATGTGGTGGAGCCCGGCGATTCGTTGGCGGAGTTCGAGAAGCGTCTTGCTTTGATGGTGGACCACGCCAAAGATCTGCAACAAGCTACAGGCAAGCAACTTCTGTGGTCAACGGCCAACGTGTTCGGTCACAAGCGCTACATGAATGGCGCGGCCACGAATCCCGACTTCCACGTCACCACATTCGCGGCCACCCAGATCAAGAACGCCATTGACGCATGTATTGCATTAGGAGGTCGGAATTATGTTTTCTGGGGCGGCAGAGAGGGTTATATGTCGCTGCTGAACACCGACATGAAACGCGAAAAGGAGCATCTCGCCATGATGCTGACGATGGCCCGCGACTATGGTCGCAAGCAGGGCTTCAAGGGTACCTTCCTGATTGAGCCGAAGCCTATGGAACCTACCAAGCATCAGTATGATGTGGATGCGGAAACGGTCATCGGATTCCTGCGTCACTACGGTTTGGACAAGGACTTCGCGCTGAACATCGAGGTGAACCATGCCACATTAGCCGGACACACCTTCGAGCACGAGTTGCAGTGCGCCGCTGATGCGGGCATGTTGTGCAGCATCGACATCAACCGCGGCGACTATCAGAACGGCTGGGACACCGACCAGTTCCCGATTGACATCTACGAGCTGACGATGGCCTGGTTGGTGATTCTGCAGGGAGGCGGTTTCACGACGGGCGGCACCAACTTCGATGCCAAAACCCGCCGCAACTCCACCGATTTGGAGGATCTCTTCTACGCGCACATCAGCGGCATGGACGCCTTCGCCCGTGCCCTGCTCACCGCCGCCGCCATCATCGAAAACTCCGACCTTGTGAAGATGCGCGCTCAACGCTACGCCTCCTTCGACGAAGGTCAGGGCAAGGCTTTCGAAGAGGGCAGGCTCACCTTGGAAGATATGCGCAATATTGCTCTGCAACTTCCTGAACCTCAGCAAATCAGCGGTCGTCAGGAGCTGTATGAGATGATTGTGAACATGTATTGCTAATCCAGTATGCTCTACCCGGAGAATTTTGAAGAGAAGATAGGATTCGACATCGTGCGGCGGCTCATTTTAGCGCATTGTCTGAGCCCGCAGGGTGCGGAAGCGGTGGATGGTATGCAGTTTATGACCGACATGTTGCAGATCATGCCGGCATTGGAGTCGGTGGAGGAGTTCCGCCAGCTGCTGCTTTTCGACGAGCCCTTCCCTGCACAGGATTTCTACGATCTGCGCGAGGTGCTGAAACGTCTCCGCATCGACGGTACCTACATCGAATTGGATGAACTGGCCTGTATGCGCGGTTTTGTGCAGTCAATGACCCAGATTTTCGTCTATTTCAAGGTGCGCCATGAGGAGAACCGCTATCCGCGGCTCTGGTCGATGTGTTCGGAGATGCCGTTGCAGCGCGAACTCATGTCCGCCATCAACCGCATCATGGACGACAAAGGGCAGATGCGCGACAACGCCTCTGACGAGTTGGCCCGCATCAAAGGGGCCATCAACCGTATTTCGCGCGATGCCGACCGCCAAATCCGCAAAATTCTCTCCGCCGCCAAGCAAGATGGCATCGTGAAGGAGGATGCCGAGATGACCGTCCGCAACGGACGACTCTGTATCCCCGTTTCGGCGCAGTTCAAACGCCGGTTGCGCGGCTTCGTGCACGACGAGTCCGCCACCGGGCAGACTGTCTTCATCGAGCCTGCCGAGGTTTTCGATGCCAACAACGAGCTCAAGGAGCTGCAAAACGCCGAACAGCGCGAGATTATCCGCATCCTGACGGAAATTTCCGACACTATCCGTCCCCTCATCGACGACCTTTTGGACGCGCAGAAGCTGATGGGGCGGTACGATTTCCTTCGTGCCAAGGCCCTTTTTGCCATCGACATTGACGCCGCGGTGCCGCATATTCACCCTAAAACGCTGGTACAGTGGTATCAAGCAAAACATCCGCTGCTCTATCTCAACTACAAAAAGAGCCACAAAGAAGTGGTGCCTTTGGACATCAAGCTGACTCCCGAAAAACGCATCCTCATCATTTCCGGACCTAACGCCGGTGGTAAATCTGTGTGTTTGAAAAGTGTTGGATTACTGCAATATATGATGCAGTGCGGACTGCCGGTCCCCATGCTGAGCACTTCCGACATGGGCATTTTCGACAGCATTTTCATCGATATCGGCGACGAGCAGTCCATAGACAACGATTTGAGCACCTATAGTTCTCATTTGCAGAACCTTAAGGTAATGGACGAGCAGCTGAACCACAAGTCGTTGTTCCTGATTGACGAGTTCGGCAGCGGCACTGAGCCGACATTGGGGGGTGCTTTGGCGGAGTCTATCCTGGAGCACTATTACGATACGAAAGCTTTCGGCATCATCACCACCCACTACGGGAATCTGAAGATGTTTTCCGACACGCATCCCGAAGCGGAAAACGGTGCTATGTTGTTCGATACTAACGCTTTGATTCCTTTGTATGTTTTGAAAATCGGCAAGCCGGGCAGCTCGTTCACCTACGAAATCGCCCGCCATATCGGGTTGAATCCGCAGATTATCGACAATGCCATCCAGAAATCGGGCACGGCTCAAATCGACTATGAACGGAAACTGGAGGAGATTGAGATTACCCAAATCGAGACCGAGCAGAAGCTCAAGATGGTGCGGGCCGCTGACGAGCAGTTGGCGGTGATGATTGACGAGTATGCGGAGAAATTCTCGCAGCTTGACAAGCAGCGCAAAGAGATTCTGACGAAAGCCAAGAATCAGGCTAACAGCATCGTAGATAGCGCGAACAAGATTATCGAGAACACCATTCGCGAGATCAAGGAGTCGAAGGCCGACACCCAAAAGACGAAACAGGCTCGCGAGGAGGTGAAATCCTTCAAGAAAGAGCTGCAGAAGGAGATCGAAAATGTGGAGAAGGCGGAAGCCGAGGCGGTGAAGCCCATTGTCCCCATCCACAAACGCAAACCGGTGGAGCGCAAGCCGACCCCGGAAGAGGTGATGGACAAGACCATCCGGGTGGGCGACTCGGTCTATATGCCTGATTCCCAGATTGCGGGCGAAGTGACGCAGATTGACGGCAACGATGCCACCATCTCCTTCCATTCGGTGAACTTCCGTACCAAACTGGACAAGTTGATCAAAATCAGCAAGCGGGAGGCGCGGAACGTGGAGCGCGGCAATGTCTCGCAATTCAATGCCGGTTCCATTGCCGACGCGCTCAACAAAAAACTTTCCGATTTCAACACCACGCTGGATGTTCGCGGACAGCGTGCGGAAGAGATGGTGCACAATCTGGAAGAATATTTGGATGAGGCGGAAATGTTAGGCCTCCAGAATTTGCGCATTCTGCATGGAAAAGGAAACGGCATTTTACGCAGTGTGGTAAGGCAATATCTTGCTAAAAGACAAACAGTTGCGGAATTTCATGACGAAATGTTGGAATTAGGAGGCGCTGGCATAACGGTTATCAAAATGAAAAAGTAGCCGAAAATTTTTTATTTTCGCCGCCTTCTTAAAAAAAGATATTATGGCACAGAAAAAATTTGCCGTCATCGGCGCGGGACAGTTCGGTCAGGCCATCAGTCTGGCACTTTCGGAAAAGGGTTTCGAGGTGTTGGTCATTGACAAGGACATGAAGAAAGTGCAGAGCATCAGCGATGATGTGGCGTATGCCGTCTGCACGGATGCCACCGACAAACGCGCCCTGCTCAACGAGAACATCAAGGATTTCGATGCCGTGATTGTGGCCATCGGTGACGATTTTGTGGAGCGGTTGCTCTGCATCTCCAATCTCATCGACCTGGGCATCGAAAAGATATACTGTCGTACCAAAGGCGCGCACCAGCAGACCATTTTGGAGAAGATGGGCATCACGGAATTCCTCTCCCCCGAAGAGGAGTTGGCCACCCTGTTGGCAGAGCGGCTGAGTAACCCTAACATTCTCTCTTACTTGCAGATGCCCGATGATTTCCGTATCGCCTCTATCATCACTCCCGACCGTCTGGAGGGTCTTACCCTCGGCGATGTCAACTTTCGCGACAACCACCACCTCAGTTTAGTCACCATCCGCCGCAATTTTGAAGAGATCGAGAACAAGGAACTGACTATGAAACAGCATATTATCGGTGTGCCTGACAACTCCATGGTCATTCGCAAAGGCGATGTCTTCGTGTTGTTCGGCAAAGACCGCGACATCGACAACTTCATCAAAATCAACCTGTAATGTTTTTCTTCGGAAATCACGACGAGTATAATGGCAAGGTGAGAGTCCACATTGTCAATCACAAGGACCGCATCCAGTGGGCTTTGCAGATTTGCAGTTTGGTGATCTCCATCGTGACCATCGCGTGCATTTTCTGTTATCACGGCTTGTACATCACCTCTTTTGCCAAAAACGCCATCCGCTTGGTCATTCACGGCAGTCTTTTTTTCTACGTTTTCAAATATTTTATACTGCTGTTTTACTCTCTTCACCGGTCGGAATATCTCAGGCAATCGTGGGTCGAATTTCTAATCATTTTGTTGCTCATTCTACAGTTCATCTCGATTCATTTTTTCCATTTTGACATCGTTGATGCGCAGAATTTTGAGAATATCTACCTGATTTTCATTCAGTTCTATTTTCTTATCATGGTATTGGTCGAATTGGCCAAGGCCAGCAGTTCGTTGGGCAAATACCATCTCAGTCCTCCGATTTTGATGGTGGCGTCGTTCCTGTTTCTCATTGCGATGGGCACCATTTTGCTGAAGATGCCGCGCATGACCACCCATGGGATTTCGTTCATCGACGCGCTTTTCACCGCCACCAGCGCCAGTTGCATCACCGGACTTTCCGTTTTGAGCACGCCCGAATGTTTCACGTTCAAAGGACAGGTGGTGATTATGATGCTGATCCAGTTGGGCGGTATGAGCATCCTCTCTTTTGCAACGTTCTTCTCCACCTTCCTTTCCCGTTCGTTGGTCGGTTTGCGCTACCAGTACATGATCCGCGACATGATGTCCGCCGACCGTCTTTCCGATTCCGTGGGACTTTTGCGCAGCATTGTGCTCACCACCATCATTATCGAGGTGGCGGGCGCGGCGTTTCTATTCACCTATTGGAAATCGACGGGTTTTTTCCTTTCCGACAAGCAAAACCTTTTTTTCTCGATATTTTATACGGTTTCGGCCTTCAATAACGGCGGTTTTGTGCTCATTGACGACAGTTTGCTAAATTTGGGCGTCCCCGGTAGCTATTTC
Source organism: Bacteroidales bacterium (assembly GCA_016281255.1). Lineage (GTDB taxonomy): Bacteria > Bacteroidota > Bacteroidia > Bacteroidales > WCHB1-69 > F23-D06. The sequence goes on along the minus strand of JAEEIG010000209.1, from coordinate 29,410 downwards.
CCGCAGGTGGTTATCATGATGCTGGTCTTCCTCGGCGGCATCGGTTTTGTCACTATCCGCGACTTCTTCAGCTATCGCTACATCCGCGAACGCAACAAATATCATTGGAAGACGCTGATGCCGCAGACTAAAATCGTGTTATATGTCACATTCGCCATCATCATTATCGGCACCATCCTCTTTTTCCTGATAGAGTACAACGGTGTTCTGAAAGATGTAGATGGCTTCGGCAACAAGGTTTTCACCTCCGTCTTCCAGATTGTCACTTGTCGAACATCAGGATTCAATGTATTGGATATCAACATGATGCATGTTTCCACGATTATTCTGATTTTGGTGGCGATTTTCATCGGCGGATCGCCCAGTTCCACGGGCGGCGGCATCAAAACGACCACACTCTTCATCGTCATCAAGTCTGTGATTGCCACGGTGAAGGGCAAAAAGGAGATCGAATTCGACCATAAGTCCATTTCACCCTCCATGGTGGAGAAGGCGACCACCATCATGATGATGTCGGCTGCTTTTATCCTGGTTTCCTGTTTCTTGCTCACGGTGGTGGAGCCTGACGTGCAGTTGCTTCACGCGTTGTTCGAGACCTCCTCGGCGTTCACCACCTGCGGTCTCTCCACCGGCGAATGCGCCAACTGGAACTGGATGGCGAAACTGATCTTGACCGTCAACATGTATTGCGGTCGTATCGGCACGCTGACGTTGGCATTTGCGCTCACTCGTCACAAAAAAGAATCCCCGCACCAGTATCCTGACCTCTACATCATGTTGGGTTAAAAAAAGTGAATTTCCACCATATTCCATAAATGCGAAAAAATTGATATTTTTGCCGTCTGAAAAAAACAATGGATATGGCTGAAAATAAGAATTTCACAATTGGCATTACGCAAGGCGATATCAACGGTATCGGCTATGAGGTTATTATCAAATCCCTGAGTGACAATAGGATAATGGAGATGTGCACTCCAGTGGTATATGGGCTTTCGAAGGTGGCCTCCTATCACAAAAAATATATGGAATTGCCTGATTTCTCGTTCCAATTCACCAAATCCGTCGAACAACTCTCCACAAAACGTCCTAATCTCATCAATTTGTACGAAGAGGAGGTGAAGCTGGATTTGGGCACTTCCACCAAAATCGCCGGACAGATGGCGGAACGGGCTTTGTATGCCGCCGGTCGGGATTTGAAGAACAAATTGATCGACGCTGTGGTGACGGCGCCTGTCAACAAGAGCAATATCCAATCCGATAAGTTCGTGTTCCCGGGGCATACGGAGTTCTTCGAGCACTATTTCGGCGGCAAGGAGCATCCTGCCATGACCTTGATGGTGGCCGAGAACCTGCGCGTGGGGTTTGTCACCAACCACATGCCGATACAGAAAGTGTCGGAAAACATCACTACAGAGCTGATTCTCCAGAAGTTGGGGATTCTGAACCACTCGTTGAAGCAGGATTTTGCCCTGAGCAACCCGACCATCGCCGTGCTGGCGCTCAATCCGCATTGCGGTGACGAAGGTGTGTTGGGAGCGGAGGAGAAAGAGGTCATCCAACCCGCGGTGAACCAAGCTTTCCACAACGGTATCAACGCTATCGGGCCGTTTTCCGCCGAAGGATTTTTCGCCTCCGGTGCCTACACCCGCTTTGACGCGGTGTTAGCCATGTATTACGACCAGGGTATGCTTCCCTTCAAGTTGCTGGGCAAGAGCGGAGTGAACTTCACCGCCGGACTGCCCATTGTGCGCACGGCTCCCGCCCATGGTACCGCCTACGACATCGCCGGCAAGAACATCGCCGATCCGCAGTCCATGCGCAACGCTATTTATCTGGCGGTGGATATTTTGAAAAACAGGGCGATGAATTTGGTTTAAGGTTTAAGGGGAGAGTGTGGTCGCCACGAAACTGCTAACTGCCAACTGTTATGGATTTGGTGATTGATATCGGGAACACGCTGAAAAAGGTGGCGGTTTTTTCCGAGAGGGGCAAACTGATACGGCTTTTTCAAGAGAAACGGTTGAGGGTGGAATTTCTGGAGTCTCTTTTCGATGAGTACACCATCTGTCGGGCTATCGTGTCGTCGGTGGGGGACGAGGAGGCGGAGGCGCTGGCATGGATCGAGGCGAGGGTGCGATTGGTTCGGTTTACGCACCGTTGCCGTCTGCCTATCGAGCTGGATTATGCCACTCCGGAGACCCTGGGCACCGACAGAATCGCCAACGCGGTGGGCGCCCATGCGTTGTATCCCCGTCACAACGTGCTTTCCATCATGGCAGGCACCTGTCTGGTGGCCGATTTTGTGAATGCCGATGGAGAGTATTCGGGAGGCAGCATATCCCCGGGATTGCGGATGCGTTTCCAGGCCCTGCAGCATTACACCGCCCGTTTGCCTCTTGTGGAGCCCGAAGAGATCGTCCCTTTGATTGGCGACACGACACAAAAGTCCATCCTGGCGGGCGTTGTCCTTGGCATGGCCTACGAAATCGACGGCTTGATTGCCGACTATAAAGAGAGTTTTTCGCCTTTGAAAGTGATTTTTTCGGGAGGTGATTCGGACCTGCTTCGTAATTTCATAAAAAAACGTATATTTGCCGCCCCAAATCCGATTCTGCTCGGATTGCATAAAATATTAGAACTGAATGCTTCAGAAGATTAACCATATAGTGTGGATGTTTTTGTTTTGTTGCCTGACTCTCATGTCAGTACAGGGACAGAACGAAATCAATTCGCCCTATTCCAGTTATGGCATAGGCGTTGTCAACAACTCGTCCAACGGTGTCTTGGATGCCATGGGCGGGACCTCATACGCCATGCAGAATCCCTATTACATCAATTTCCGGAACCCTGCGTCCTACGCGGCGTTCGATTCCCTCTCGTTCATTGCCGATGTGGGGGCTTCCGTATATGTTTCCAAGCTGTTCCAACGCACTAAATCCCAACAGAACACATACGCGCAACCGGGTTATCTGTCCATAGGTCTGCCGGTCACGCGACACTGGCGCACCAGTCTTGGCATCATGCCGTTCAGCTCGGTGGGATATGAGATTGAAACGACAAAGGATATCGAGGGTATCGGCAAGACCAACTACATATACAGCGGTTCTGGCGGTATCAATCAACTCTATTGGGGCAATGCTTTCAAGATTTGCAAGGGCTTGAGCATCGGTCTGAACGCCAGCTACCTCTTCGGCACCATCTATTCGCGCCAAAACACCTCTTTCGAGGGCAGCAATTACACCAATATTTTCATCGCAGACGCCTATCAGGTGAAGGGCATCTACCTTGATGCCGGTATCCAGTACATGTTCAACATCGGGGAGAACCATAGGATAGGGTTGGGTGCTGTTTACGGCAACACGGCCTACATCTGGACGAAAGAAAATTTGTTGATAAACTCTTATTCGGGGATTTACGTCTCCACGGCTGCCTATGACACCCTCTACATCAATGAAGGCATGTCGGGCAGGTTGATTATCCCGCAGAAGGTGGGTGCCGGATTGAGCTACACCTACAAGCACAAGCTGACCATTGCGGGGGATGTGACTTGGCAGAACTGGGCGAAATTCCAGTTTATGAAACCGTCCGACTTGATGCAGAACTCCATCTCGACCTCCATCGGGGTCCAGTTTATCCCGGATCCGTTTTCCAATAAGTTCATGAAAAAGCTGAATTTCCGAATGGGCGGAAAATACTCTACCGGAGATTTGACACTGCGCGATAAACCTATCGACGAATTAGGAGTCTGTATAGGCGTAGGAATACCACTCAATACCTTCAATACTCACTCGTCGATCAACTTGATGTTCGAATACGGAAAAGCAGGAACCCTTGCCAACGATCTGGTCCTCCAACGCTACTTCAGATTCTCCCTGTGCTTCATCCTGCAAGAACGCTGGTACCAAAGAGTCAAATTGGATTAATATAAGTAATAACCCTATAAAAAACGAAAAAATGAAAAAGATTTTAGCAATCATCGCATTGGTTTTCAGCGGAAGTTTCATCTTCGCGCAATCCCCTTGCTCCTTCAAATACGGAGCCAATGAAGCCGATTCTTTGAAATGCCTTGAGCAGATCACCAATTTCCGTACCTACTACAATGCCAAAGCTTACTCGGATGCTTACGAAGCCTGGCAGTATGTTATCCAACACAGCCCGTGCTCTTGGGATGGCATCTACACCAATGCCCAGACGTTGTTCCAGAACCTGATCAAAGACGAGAAGGATTCCGCACGTCGCGAGATGCTTATCGACTCCCTGATGTACACGTTTGATGTCCGCAACACCTATTTCCCGGACAAGTTCACCCCCGGTTCCGGTCTGGGCTTGAAGGCTTACAATACCATTCGTTACAGAAAAAGCGAGTATGAAAAGGCTTTCGAATGGTTTGTCCAGTCTGTGGAAATGGAGAAGGAGAACACCCAACCCGCCGTTTGGGACGCATATTTCCAGCTGGCAGAGAATTTGACCAAGGCGAAACGCGACACCTCCATCGTGATTGAGGCTTACGAGCGTGCCACGGACTATATCGACCTTTCCATCTTGAATGCCACGAAATCCTACGAACAGAGTGTTGACGCTTTGGAGGATCTGCAGGCGAAATTCGACAATGGTGAGTTGGATCGCATAGCTTTCGACAAACAGGCTAAAAAGTTCATCAACGACACCACCCGCCAACAGAAACTTATCGTGAACTATCGCAAAACCCTCGCCAAGGTCAACAACGCTGTGACTCCTTATGCTTCTTGCGAAGTGATGGATATGCTCTACACCAAGAAATTCGATGAGATCAAGAACGACCTGGGCGCTGTCAGCAAGATGGTGAACACGATGTTCAAGGGCGAATGCACCAGCAGTCCGGTGTTCCTTGAAGGTCTTTCGATTCTCCACAAAGCCAGCCCCAACCGCAACACGGCCTACATGATGGGTAACCTTACCTTGAAGAAATATGCCACGGACAAAAACGACGAAGACTTCTCCGCCACGGTCAGCTACTTCAAAGAGGCTGTGAAGCTGAGTGAAACGCACGAGCAGGCTGCAGATGCCAACTACATGCTGGCTCTTGCTTACCAACTGAAAGGTTCTCTCTCAGAGGCTCGTGCCGCCGCTTACGAAGCTCTTAAGGCGAAACCCAACATGGGCAGGGCTTACATCCTGATCGGCGACCTCTATTCTCGTGGATGCTCCGGCGACAACGAAATTCCTGGTGCTTACGCATGGGCTGCCGCCGATAAATACGCCAAGGCTGCCGCTGTTGATCCCTCTTGCGCCAACGAAGCCAACAGCCATCGTGCAAAACTGAGATACCCCAGCAAGGACGAACTGTTCAAACGCGGTTTGAAGAGCGGTGACTCGGTTCACGTGGGTTGCTGGATCCAAGAGAACACGACTGTGAGATAATCCTGAATGTCGTTCAGACTTAAATACGTTAACAAAAGCATCATAATCGCCTCGTGCATTATGATGCTTTTTGCTGCTTGTAAATCCTCCGGTAGCAAAACGCAGTTGCTGGAGTATGAAGGAAAGTATCCGGACGAATCTGCGGAGAACATGACCATTACGGTGAGCGATTCCGGCCGCACCAGCTTTATTGTGAACACCCCGATGCTCAACCGCTACAATGGCGACACCTCCTACGTGGATTGTCCTAAGGGGATCACCATCACCTCGTTCAATGATTTCGGGCGGAAGCAGGCTGTCATCACGGCCAATTATGCCTGCCAGATCAACAACAACCTCTTCAAGGCCACCGACAATGTGGTCATCTATGACTTGGTCAACCACGATTCCGTCATTACCGACGAAGTGATTTGGGACCAACGGCGGCGCGTCATCTACTCCACCAAGCAGGTGAAACAGGTAAAAGGTGACGGATCAGTGAATTATGGAGACGGTTTCGATGCTGACGAGCGGTTCACCCGCTACACCATCATCCACCCGCACGGCGAGATGGTGGGATATGATTTCTAAAAGAAGTAGTCCCGCTGGGAATCGAACCCAAATTTAAAGTTTAGGAAACTTTCGTTCTATCCATTGAACTACAGGACCTGCTGCGAAAAAGCGCGCAAAAATACAACTTTTTCGCTTTTGTAATCTAAAAAAAGGCACGGTGTTTATCCGTGCCTTTTTCTTGTTCCGGTGGTTAGCACTTTGCGATATTGATGATCACCTCTGTGGCTTTCACCATCGACTCCAACGGCACATATTCGTATTTGCCGTGGAAGTTGTGACCGCCAGCGAAGATATTGGGACACGGCAGGTTGCGGAAGGAAAGGTTGGCGCCGTCGGTGCCGCCGCGGATGGGCACGATGACCGGTTCCACGTCCGCTTCCTTCATCGCCTTCACGGCACGTTCCACCACATAATAGACCGGTTCCACCTTTTCGCGCATGTTGTAGTATTGGTCCTTGATTTCGCAAGTGATGCAATTGTTGTACTTGACATTCAGGAAGTTGACAATCTCTTGCATGAACTTTTTCTGCGATTCGAAGAGCGCTCTGTCGTGATTGCGGATGATGTACGACATCTTCGTCTCCTCCACAGTGCCATTGATGCTGGTGAGCAGGTAGAAACCTTCGTAGTCCTGCGTGTGCTCGGGACGTTGTGCGGCAGGTAGTAAGTTGTTGAGTTCCATAGCGATAAGCTGGGAATTCACCATTTTGTTCTTGGCGTAACCCGGATGGATGTTCTTGCCTTGGATGTGGATGCTGGCGCCGGCGGCGTTGAAGTTCTCGAACTCTAACTCACCGATGGCACCGCCGTCCATCGTGTAGGCGAAGTCGCAGCCAAATGCCTCGACGTCAAAGAATTTCACACCGTTGCCTACCTCTTCGTCGTGCGAAAAGGCCACCTTGATGTCGCCGTGCTTGATTTCGGGGTGTTGGATGAGGTATTCCATTGCGCAGACAATCTCCGCCACACCGGCTTTGTCGTCGGCGCCGAGCAGATGCTTGCCGTCGGTGGTGAGAATGGTTAACCCCTTGTAATCCAGCATTTCAGGAAACTCTTCGGGGGAGAGCACTGTGTTGGATTCCTTGTCAAGGACGATGGTGCCGCCGTCGTATTCGGGCACAATCACGGGAGCGGCGATGCCGGGCATGTCGGGTGCCGTGTCCAGATGCGCCATGAAGCCGATAACAGGCTGTTTTTCGGTCGTATTGGAAGGCAGCAAAGCGGTCACATAACCATGTTGGTCTTTTGTAACGTTCTGTAAACCAATATTTTTTAATTCTTCCACCATCATATCGGCAAAGTCAAGCAAAGCTTGTGTGCTCGGATAGGTTTCGGATTCCGGATCCGCGGTGGTCGCATACGAAATATACTTGCTGAAACGTTTTAATAAGAGCTCTTTCATTTCTGTAATGATTTGATTATTAATGATTTTTGCTAAACAATTCTTTGTCAAAGTTCCAAGGCAAATGTACATAAATTAAAAATATACACAAGGAAATAATCTTCAAGCAGCAATAGGTCTCTGATTATGAAATTTTGTACCTTTGCAAAAAATTTAAGATGAAGAAAAACCATTTAACCATCTGTTTGTGTTTAATATTGACTTTTCTTCTAACTAATTGTTTGTCAAGAAGTAAAGATAAAGAAAACATAGAAGAAACGGTCATTTATCCTATGGAGGTCATCCGTGACACTTTGGTTGCCGATGTCCATAGCCAGGCTACGCTTTATCCGCTCCAAGAGGAGGTGCTGGCCGCTTTTTTGGAGAAAGCCGCCGATTTTCAAGGCAGGAAATGGACACTGCGTTGTGATTTTCCCCAAGAGTGGGGCGTGGAGTGTGTGGAGCGGCTGCCGGACGGGCGCGAGCTTTGGCTGTTGCATTCGGAAAACCATGAATGGCGCTATTTGGTCACGACCTCCGGATTCGGAACTCAGCGCATCCTCGATGTATTGCCCGTGGCTATCAGCGTCGCCAACCAGCGCGGTGATGAGCTGGAAACGGAAAGCTGGCAAACCCTACGGCTTGCCGACGGGCAGTTCCGCACGACGAAAGAGTACGAATGGATACATTCTGTTTCGAAGGCTACCAAGCAGGATTTCATCCGCGATCCCGAGAAATTCCACCGCAAAACGAAACTTGTGGAGCAGTTCTTCATCAACGACCAAGGCTGTTTCGAGAAGTCGGAAATTGTTGATACGTTGCCCGACTACAATGCGGTGGTTTTCTATTTCAATCCCGCCGACAAGCCCGAGATGTGGGATGCCACAATCCCGCAGCTGCAGGCCTTCTGTGAGGAAAACGGCATTCTGTATGAAGAGGTGAGCGGAAATTACAACCGCGTGACAATCAGAAATTTCGAGCTTACCTTCGCGATGGAGACCGACATCACGCCTTATATCGAGGGGGTCAGCTCCGGCATGGTGATGATGCGCAAGAACGAAGTTCCCAAAACGGTCAATTTCGGATCGTTCGAGTATATGCAGATGGAAATCCGTCGCTACTTCAAAGTCCGTTCGGATCTGGAATCATAGACGATGCTATCACGGTTTTTACAGGAGTTACATGTTTTGGCGGGGGCTGACGCACTGCGGAAAAGATACCTCTTGGCGGTGAGCGGTGGCGTGGACTCGATGGTCGCGGCCACGATGTTTCACGAGGCGGGGCTGGATTTCGCCATGGCGCACTGCAATTTCCATCTTCGTGGTGCGGATTCCGACCGGGACATGCAATTCGTGCGACAAACCGCCGACCAGTGGCGAATTCCGTTGTTCCTTCGCGAATTCGACACCCTGAGAATCCAGAAAGACTCCGGGAAATCGGTGGAGATGGTCGCACGGGAGCTTCGCTACACCTGGTTTTCGGAGATTTCCTCTGATTATGACCATCTTGTGATCGCCCACCATGGCACCGATGCTGCCGAGACGATGCTGTTGAACCTGACCCGCGGCACCGGTCTCAAAGGGTTGCGTGGCATTCCCCCCGTGAATGGCAAAATCATCCGGCCCATGATGGTGTTTACCGCACAGGAAATCCGTCAATATGCTGACAATCACAGTATTGAATACGTAGAGGACTCTACGAATCGCGATGAGCAGATTGCGCGAAACCGTATCCGCCACTCTGTTATCCCGCAGCTGGAGAAGCTGAATCCACAGTTCCTGCAGACAAATGCGCGCACACGTACTCTTCTGCAACGACAATATGCTTATTTCCAGAAACATATAGAATCGGATATAGAAAAAATCGTTTCTGAAAAAGAAGGGCGATGGCGAGTGAATCGCGACCTTTTGAATGCTAATGAAGACAAAGAACTGATTTTGTATGAGATTCTTGCACGATTCGGCTTTTCTGCAGATGTGAGTGAAAGATTGTCGAGAGACCCGGTTCTTCAACCGGGGAAACAGTTTTTCTCGGACTCTCACGTCTTATTGGTGGATCGTGATTATTTGATTATCCAGTCTCGGAATGGAGAAAACAATCCAGTCGTGGAAATCGATTCTGTCGAAGCGCTACGCCGCTATTTTGTTGTGGAAGAATTTGAAACACAGAAAAATATGGCATTCGAAAAGAATCCGGATATCTTGTATGTCCCGAAAGAGAAGTTGACTTTTCCGCTGCAGATTCGTTCATGGCGGCCGGGCGATTACTTTTACCCTCTTGGCGCCAAGGGACGGCAGAAGCTCAGCGATTTCTTCACCGACCACAAAATCGACCGCTTCACGAAGGAGAAAATCCGCCTCCTGTGCGCTGGCAACCAAATCATCTGGATTGTCGGTTGGCGGTCTGACGAACGGTTTAAAGTCCAAAAGCCGGGAGGAATTTATCTCTTGAAAACGATATAATGGTCATCATTTTTGAACTTAATGAATAAATATGGAGAATAAACCGCAAAGAACGCCGATTTTATGGATTTTGGGCATCATCACGATGGTAGATGCCGTGTTTTCCGCCATTGCCTACATTTGTTGGGCGATTTCACCCGATTATATGCTGAAATCCATGGAAATGATCAAGGAGATGAACCTTTTTCCGGCAGATCAGGCAGAGCAGATCCTCAATTTGTACACCTCCATCGCCAGTTGGCAATATCTGATGCTCACCGTGATAGAGGCGATGTTGTTCACTGGTGCGTTTCTGATGCTGGTGAAGCTGAATAAGGCGGGTTTTCACGTCTATACAATTGGGAAAATCCTGGAATTCTGCGTGCTGAATTTCGTCATTGGCGGAATGGTGGCCATGGGTGTGAACGGCATCATCACCTCAGTGTTGTGGGTATTGATGTATGCCACCCAGTTGCGATTTATGAATCCATCTGACAATCAAGACGATAACAACATACAACAACCTATAAATCCAGAAGATAACGATAATTTGCAATCTCATGAATAGAGCAGATTTCCCCATATTGAACGAAAAGGTTTACGGCAAACCGTTAGTCTATTTAGACAATGCCGCGACCACGCAAAAGCCTCAGGTAGTGATAGATGCGTTGAACGATTACTACCTTCGCATCAACAGTAACATCCACCGTGGCGTGCATTGTCTCAGTCAGTTGGCCACCAACGAGTTCGAGCAGGCGCGCGAGGCAGTGCGGCGCTACATCAACGCGGCGACCACCCAGGAGGTCATCTTCACACGTGGTGCCACGGAATCCATTAACCTTGTGGCGGCTTCGTTTGGGCGCACCTACCTGCGGGAGGGTGACGAGGTGGTCGTCTCCGAAATGGAGCACCACTCCAACATTGTCCCGTGGCAGTTGGTCTGCGAGGAGCGCGGGGCGAAGCTTAAAGTGCTTCCCTTTGACGGACGTGGTGAGCTGATGATCAGCAAGTTGCAAGAACTTGTCACCGACAGAACCCGTATCGTGGCAGTGGCGCATGTTTCCAATTCGTTGGGTACGGTTAACCCGATAGAGGAGGTCATCCGCATCGCGCACGACCACAACGTGCCGGTGCTCATCGACGGAGCGCAGGCAGTTGCCCACAGCCCCGTGGATGTACAGGCCCTCGATTGCGACTTCTACTGCTTTTCCGGACATAAGATGTATGCCCCGATGGGCATCGGTGTGATGTACGGTAAAAACAAGTGGCTCAATGAGATGCAACCATACCAAGGCGGTGGGGAGATGATCAGGGACGTGACGTTCGAGAAGACTACCTACAACGATTTGCCCTTCAAATTCGAGGCAGGCACTCCCTCTGTCGGCGATGTCATCGGGTTGCGCAAAGCCATCGAATACATCGAAGGTATAGGATTGGAAAAGATTGCCGCTTACGAGCAGGAGTTGCTGACCTATACTACTGAAAAATTGGCCAAAATAGACGGAATGCGTTTCATTGGCGAGGCGGCGCACAAAACGGGCGTCATCTCCTTCTTAGTGGGTAATATCCATCCCTATGATATGGGTGTTTTACTTGATCATCAAGGAGTTGCAGTTCGCACAGGACATCATTGCACGCAACCCGTCATGACCCATTTCGGCATCCCCGGCACTGTCCGCGCTTCGTTCGCGCTCTATAACACCTTCGAGGAGGCCGATGCACTGGTCAATGCCGTCATGAAAGCCAAAACCATGTTGTCATAACAGTCAACACCAAAACTATGGATAATTTGAACAAGAATACTTTCGCCCTGGTCACGGGAGGCAGTTCCGGTATTGGGTACGCCTATGCGGAGGAATGGGCGCGGAAAGGATATAACATTCTGATTGTCAGCAATCGCGAAGACTTGAATGCGCAGGCTCAAGAAAAGCTGCAGGCGCAGTTTCCGCATCTTCGAATTGTGGCGCATTATCAAGATTTGACCTTGTCGGATGCCGCACAGGCGCTCTTCGACTACTGTAACGACGGGCATTATGAGGTCGAAGTGCTGGTCAACAACGCCGGCATGTTCTATTTCGGGGCGGCGGTGGAGAAACCTATGGCGCTGAGTCACAAGATGACAATGCTGCATTGCACTGCGCCTGCAGATTTGTGCGTGTTGTTCGGCAAAGCGATGAAAGACCGCGGGCGCGGATACATCCTCAACGCTTCTTCCATCACCGCGTTTATGAGCTTCCCGACAATTGCCGCTTATCAAGCTTCCAAATCTTATTTGCTGAAGTTTTCCAAAGGAATCCACTATGAATTAAGTCATTATGGAGTGAAAGTCTGTTGTGTCTGTCCGGGTGCAGTGGACACGGATTTATACAACCTGCCGGTGAAAATGCGAAAACGGTTGCGTGCCATCGGGGTGATGATGTCTCCGGAGCAGATTGCCAAAAAAGGTGTCCGCGCCACTTTGAACGGCCGAAAGGTCAAAATCCCGGGTCCGATCAACTATTTCTTCCTTTTTTTATGCTTCTTGCTGCCTGGTTTTGTCATCAATTTGGTCAAAAAGAAGTTTGTTTGAGACTTAAATTTTTCTTAACAAGGGAAGTCTATTAAAAAAAATTGTATCTTTGCACATTAAAATGTAAAAAAATGAAGAAAATCCTCTATGTAAGCGCAGTAATATGCTTGTTCATGGGTTGCCAGGCACAAAAGAAGTTGCTTTCCGTGGACAAGGAGACGAACGAAATTGTGCTCAAAAAGGGTCAGTCGTGTGAGATTGAGTTCATCACCAATGCTTCAACCGGATTCTGGTGGCAGCTGGTGAATGAAGACGAGATCAATGTGGTGAAAAGTGTAGGCGACCGCTACACCAGCAACGCCCCGAAGGGTATGGTTGGTGCGTCAAGCCATCGTTTCTGGAAGTTCGAGGCTGTCGAGAAAGGGACACAGACACTCCATTTTGTATATGCAAGGGATAATGTCAACGAGCCTGTACGCACCAGAGATGTAACCATTACTGTCAAGTAGATGGCGATAGTCCGGATTGCCATACCTGCGATGGACGAGCTGGATTTTCTTCCGGCCACGTTGGATGCACTTGCCAATCAGGACGTTTCTTCCCCTTTCGAGGTATATGTATGTGTAAATCAGCCGGATCGCTACTGGAACGATTCGGCTCGTTTGTCTATATGCCAGCATAATCAACAATTGCTCGCTTTTTTGCATAATTATGCTTTTTTAACACTTCATGTCATGGATCGCTCCTCCCCCGGATTGGGATGGACTGGAAAAAGGCAGGGAGTTGGTTGTGCGCGTAAAGAACTGTTTGACAAAATATTATCCGATTCCGATGCTGACGATATCATGGTCAGTTTGGATGCCGACACCTATGTGAGGCCGCATTATCTGCAATCATTGGTTGATCATTTCGCAGCCCATCCCGAGATGAATGCGGTGGCTGTACCCTATTATCATCCGATTCAACCGGAGGATGAGAAGAGAGGCCGGGCACTGCTGAGGTATGAGCTGTATATGCGCAATTATGCTATTAACTTATTGAGAATCAGAAGTCCTTATGGTTTTACCGCATTAGGGTCCGCCATTGCGATGCGGGCTTGTGCGCTCCGGAAAATCGGAGGGATCACCCCGTTGCAAAGCGGCGAGGACTTCTATCTGGTGCAGAAATTCTGCAAGATGGGTGGATTAAGTCTTTTTAACGCGGAATGTGTCTATCCAGCCGGACGCTATTCCGATCGCGTGCCGTTCGGAACCGGGCCGGCCATGCAAGCCGGCGCAAGCGGGGAATGGGACAGCTATCCGATATACCCGCATGACTGTTTTGAACCGATTCGGGAGGCGTATCGTCATCTGAAAGATTTGTATGACCGCAATTTCTATGAAAAGGAGAACGAATTCCTCGCTTTTCTGCAAGATATCAACAAAAACGACAACGTGTGGGCTGGCATTCTCGACAATGTGTCCGATTTCCCGCATTTTGTGAAGGCCTTCCATCAAAAAGCGGATGGTCTCCGGATTTTACAATTCTTGAGGACAAAGTATCATCAAAATCCAGTCCCTGAGGAAGATGCACTCTATGGCAATATGCAGGAATGGATTCCTGACCAGCTTCCGCCGGGTTTCTCCCCGCAGACCCCTTTAGCACAACTCTCCCTTTCGCAGTTGGATTGTTTGAGAAATCTGCTGTTCGAGGAAGAGCGGAGATTACGCGTGAAACATGATGAAAACAAAACAGATTAACACAACGAATAAGAACGTCATGAGTATAATAATGCACGATATACATGTTTTTTTGTCGGATATGATACAAAAATGGATCTTCCACACCAATCATTGCCGATTGTACAGTGAAAATGGCAAAATGCTGTTTTTATTCATATAAAGGTAATTTTTACCTTTTTTATGGCAAAAAAAGGGACCTTAAATAGCAGTTGGTCACTTTTGTTGCGGAAAATCATTTTCGTATGCATAAATTATGTATTTTTACAATAAAAAAAATAAGATATGGTATCAAATAAATATTACGAAGTTATTATTCTCAGTGAAAACGAAACCAGAGTAACCCAATTAAAGGACTTATTATCAAGGTATTACTCAATAAATATAGCTTTTGTATGCCGCAGTGCGGCTGAAGCGATTGAGTGTCTGAATCATCATCGTCCCATGATTTTTTTCTTGGATTTGTCGTATGCGGAGGTGTTGCACGATATCAGAAAACCGCCTTTTATCGTCGGATTGTGTGACAAAATGAACACAAAACGAATCAAACATTATCTGAAAATAGGTTTTTTTGATATTTTTCACAACCCTTTTACAGAGCGTGAGATGAATAGCATAATGGGAAAGATTTTGAACATCTACGGCGCATACAGCAAGATGAATCATAAAATCATCCGTCGGGTGGAGGAGGAGAACGCGAAATATGCGGTCAATGAGTCTGCTGCGAAATCCATCTTTATCATGGGTTCGCGAAAAGAAGAGTCAGTGAGAATCGTGTTCGAACATGTCCTTTTTATGAAAAAGGTGGGAAATCATATTTCCGTGCATTTTGAAGACGGTTCAAACAGATTTTTCCGAAGCAATCTGAAAGTGTTTCACACAAAGTTTCCCCAGTCAACGTTCCAAAAAATCAACAAATCAGTGGTGGTTAATCTGGACAAGGTCATGGGGATAGAAAATAATCGGATAATCATTGACAAAGAGACTCATTTTGAGATTTCGAGGTCGTTCAAAAAGCCGATTATGGAGTTTTTCAAACAATGAAGAAGAACGCATCCTTATCGGAAGGAAGAATGGCCGGGGGTCAATACTGCCCGGCCATTCTTTTTTGCACCTGCTCGAAAAAGAGATTTCTCATTTTTAGTACCTTTGCCCGTTGAAAAAATAGAGTGATTATGAAAAGATTTTTATCCATTTGTTTGCTGATAGTGCTTGTTTTTCAAACAGTTGCACAGCCTTCGGGCTATAGAAGCGGTGGCTTGTACACCTTGACTTCGCTTTCCAATATTCTGCCTGGCGCCATCCAAATAACAACTCCGCACCATTTCAGAATCATGCAGAATGTAACGCTTGAACCGAATGATACGTTGTTGTTGGAGGCTGACGATGAATATATTTTGGTGGACAACGGGGTGTCAATCACCATTTTAGGCTCTTTGCAAACGCAAGAACGGACCCAGCCGTTGCTCATTCAGGGGGATGCCACGCAAAGCAATTACTTTGACATGTTCATCGAGGATGCGGGTTTCAGCACCCTTTCGAAGATTCATGTCCAATATTGTCAACGTATCACGTTGATTAATACTCCTGTGCTAATAGATTCCTGCGAATTCGACCACTTTTCCAATCATGTGATCAGCTACATGAATTGCCATCCCGTGATTCAAAACAGCTATTTCCATGACAATCAGGCGTGCGCTCTCCAGTCGGCTGTGAACGCGGACGGATGTCCGACAATTTCCAATAACGTATTCTATAACAATGTTTTAGGAAATGCCAATACGCCTCAAATCAATATTGGCCCTGGCACGACCGACACCATACGTATCATTGGCAACCGTATTGAGGGCGTGGCCAGCAATATGTCAGGAGGTATCGGCATTATGAACATGAGCAATCAAAACGTCACGAAGGTGCTGTTAAAGGACAATGTGATTATAAACAATCGCTACGGTTACACGCAGAACGGAACTCGCATTTCCGCAGATATTGTCAATAATCAATTCATTGACAACAACTTAGAGGTAACACCGAACAATGGAGGCAGCGGAATTAGCATTTATGGTTCCGACACGACATGTGCTGCCAAACTTCGTCACAACCTCATCACGGGCAACCTTTGGGGGGTTACGGCTATTTATTATCATCATGTGGATATGGGTACGGTTGAAGATCCAGGTTATAACGTACTGTATAACAACGGAAACAATGGGGTTGAATACGAGTTGTATAACAATGCCAACAGCAATATGGATGCCGTGGGCAATTATTGGGGTTGCGACAATGAAGCGGCTGCCGAAGCGGTGATTTTCCATCAGGTGGACAACCCGTCGTACGGATTAGTCAGTTTTCAGCCAATATATGTGATAGAGCCCGAAATTATGGGTTTTGACTTTCTTATGGAAAACAATCCAGAGGCACTTTTTACCTATGGGGACATGTTTGGCGAAATCACGGATGATGATTCTATATTCTTTTATGTGGGATGCGTGATTCCTGATTTGAGGCATATTTATCCGACCATTACCAAACCTTTGTATGTGACTGTCACACCTGACGAGGCTGAAGCTCAGGACTTTTTGGGTGATTATATTAATTATAATGTGCTCTATACAGCTGCTACACCCCATCAATCTACCCGCACTTACGTGGTACATGTCATTATTGGAGGTGATGTTCCCGAGAACGAATTAACGAAAATTAACCTGACTCCGAATCCGGTTACGCAAGGCTATTTCACGATAGACAATCCGACAGACGAGGAATTTGCTTGGACAATGCTTACTACTGACGGAAAAACGGTGATGAACGGCATGGTCACCCCTGGAATTCAGAACATCAACACCAATCATCTTCAAAAAGGGATTTATATAATCACATTTCAATATAAAAAACAGTTTTTGACAAAAAAGTTGATCATTCAATAAGATGAAGAGATATTTTATAGGCGTTATCCTATTTTTCGGTTTTCTTTTCAGTTTTGCGCAGCAGGATTTCCGCAATCCGGACCTTTCCATAGACGAGCGTGCGCAACTGCTTCTGAAACAGCTCACCTTGGACGAGAAGTTGGGAATGATGGAGCATCACAATCCCGCGGTTGAGCGTTTGGGGATTCCGGCATACAGCTGGTGGAATGAGGCGTTGCATGGTGTGGCGCGCAACGGATATGCGACTGTCTATCCGATGCCCACGGCGCTGGCGGCGACTTTCGACGACAGGATGGTGGGAAAGATGTTTGGTATGGTGGCCGACGAGGCGCGGATGAAGTATTATCAGTCTCAGAAGGCCGGCGAGTATGACGACTATACCGGGCTTACCTTCTTTGCCCCCAATATCAACATTTTCCGCGACCCGCGCTGGGGAAGGGGGATGGAGACCTATGGCGAAGACCCCTATTTGACCGCTCGCATGGGCGCGGCCTGTGTGAACGGATTGCAACAGAAAACGAACGGTCGCTATAAGGCACTGGCATGTATCAAGCATTTTGCGGTCCATAGCGGTCCGGAGGCAGATCGTCATTCTTTCGATGCCAAGGTGAGCAATCGGGATATGTGGACCACCTATTTGCCTGCTTTTCAGTATATTGTGAAAAACACGGAGGTGGGCATGGTCATGTGCGGATACAACCGGCTGAACGGTGCCCCTTGTTGCACCAACAAGAATCTTTTGGTGAACATATTGCGCGAACAATGGGGCTATGACCGGCTGTTTGTCACAGACTGCTGGGCTTTGAACGACTGTTGGGAGCGCGACACGGTGATACCGCGGCACAAGACGCATGCCACTGCTGCAGATGCCGCTGCTGCCGCTTTCGGCTCTGTCGTCGATTTGGAGTGCGGTAGTGGCCTCAATGCACTGAAAGAGGCTGTGGAACAGGGACTTATATCAATAGATGTTATCGATGCCCACGTGCTGAAAGTGTTGAAAGCCCGGCTGGAGTTGGGAATGTTCGACCCGGAACAACCCTATCGCGCCAACCCCAATACGACCCGATTTGACCAAATGGCACTCCAAATGGCCCAAAGAAGCATCGTGTTGTTGCACAACAACGATCATTTTTTGCCGTTAAGACCTCAAAAGTACCAAAAAATCGCGATTATCGGGCCCAATGCGGCAGATTCGGTGATGTTGTGCGGCAACTATAACGGTACTCCGCGTCACGCTGTCACCTACTACGAAGGCATCATGCGCTATTTAGACCAGTTTCCTGACAATCAGCGTCCGGTATTATACTTTGATACCGCCTGCCACCATGTGGACAGGAATTACCGTGTGCCAGACGATTTCGATGAGCAGATTGCTTCGTGCGATTTGGTGATTTTTGTCGGCGGTCTCTCCCCGGAGTTGGAGGGCGAGGAGTTGAAGGTGGAACTGGAAGGTTTCCACGGTGGCGATAGAACTTCTATCGAATTGCCTCGTGTTCAGGAAGATATGATGAAAAGAATCAAAAAAATGGGTAAACCTCTCGTGTTTGTGCTGTGCTCCGGTGGCGCCGTAGCTTTGGACTGGGAAGACCAAAATGCCGAGGCGGTATTGGCTGCGTGGTACGGCGGTCAGGCGGCGGGCACAGCCATGGCAGAGGTGCTTTTCGGCGATGTGAATCCCAGCGGAAAGCTGCCCGTGACGTTCTATAGTTCGGAGAATATTCTTCCTCCTTTCGAGGATTATGAAATGACAGGCCGTACCTATCGCTATATCGCGGAAGATCCGCTCTATCCTTTCGGGTATGGACTGAGTTACACCGATTTCAAGTATTCGGACGGCAAATTCGACCCCGATGCCAGAACATTCACCTACCGGATAGATAATGTCGGCGATCGCGATGGCGAGGAGGTGGCGCAACTCTACCTGACCAATAAAGGAGATACCCGGGGGCCTGTAAAAACCTTGGTGGGCTTCGAGCGTGTCGGTATCCCTGCGGGCCAGTCTGTTTGGGTTACATTTAATATTGATGACGATTTCTTCAAAATGTTTTCAGAAAACAGACAACAATTTGAACGTTCTTCCGGGCCTTTCGTGTTTCAATATGCAGACAAAGTGCTGGAAGTAAAATTCTGAACATGATACCTGAACATTTCGTATTTTTGCGGCCTGAAAAAATCGATTATGAGTATAAAACCAATTATAGCCCCTTCATTGTTGTCAGCGGACTTTAACCGCTTGGGCGAAGAGATACAGATGCTGAACCGTTCCGATGCCGATTGGATCCATTTGGACGTGATGGACGGTGTTTTCGTGCCGAATATCTCCTTCGGGATGCCGGTCATCAAGTCTGTGCGCAAGTTGGCGGAGAAACCGTTGGATACCCATTTGATGATTGTCCAACCTGAACGTTACATACAGATTTTCAAGGAGATAGGTTGCGACATGCTGACCGTCCATTGGGAAGCTTGCACGCATTTGCATCGCACAATTGCGCAAATCAAGGAGCACGACATGCTGGCGGGTGTCGCTCTGAACCCTCACACCCCCGTTTCAGGACTTGAGGACATTATTCAAGACCTTGATTTGGTGTTGATTATGTCGGTGAATCCCGGCTTTGGCGGTCAAAAGTTCATCCAGCGGTCGCTGCATCGCATCACGGAGCTGCGCAAGATGATTTCGCGCAACAAGTCCAACGCCCTCATCGAAGTGGATGGCGGCGTAAACGCGGACAATATCGCGGACATCATTGCTGCCGGTGCCGACGCGGTGGTGGCTGGCAACGCGGTTTTCAAATCTGAGAATCCCGAAGAGACAATCCAGAAATTAAAACAATTGTAGCCGGCGACTTCTGATTTTTTCCATTAGAACGGGTAGCCTATGCTGAAGTTGAAGCGCAGGCCATCCAGAACAGAAGGCATGTTGTAGTAGGTGTTGATCGGTCGTGTGAGGTCAGGCGTGCCCTCTTTGGTGTATTTGTATGTCTGGTAAGGCGCGTGGATGCCAATGCCCAAGTCCAAGCGAATAACGAGTCCGTCGATGTCGAGTCGGAGTCCTGCGCCTGTACCTAAGGCTATCTGCTTCGCGATATTCGGATTCCCGATGATTCCGTTTTGCAATTCTTCCGTTATCCCCATTCTTTCGACAAACAACTCATATTCTTCGCTGTTGAGGACGTCGGAGATGTTATACCAGTTCCATACGTTGCCGGCATCGACGAAGACGGCGCCGTTGATTTTCCATACGAGAGGGAAGCGCAGCTCGAAGTTGGCTTCGAGTTTTATATCCCCGGCATGGAAAAAGTTCTGGTTATATTTGGTGCTATGGAAATTTCCCGGTCCGTAAGCGTATGGTTCGGAGGCTCGCAAACTGTTGGGGCCACCGGCATAGAAGGCTTCGGAAAGCGGGGCGGATTCGAAGGAGTTACCCATCGGTATATTGGCACCTGCGAAAAGACGCGTTGCGATGCATATTCGATCCGTCAGGTTGAACTTGTTCCACAGTTCGGCTGTCACCCTGACAAACTGGTCGTAGGGGATATGGGCGATTTCTTTGTCATGCTCGCTCCATTTGTGACCAAAGATGCAGTAGATGGCGTTAGTCAGATTACCCGCTTCTTTGACTTCAAAGTCAATCATGGTGTTGACTTTCCGTTTGGAGCGGTAATCACTATAGGTGATTCCATAGCCGATGGAGGGGATGAACTCGTTTCCGTAAAGCAGTTTGAGGAGTTCCGGACGGTTTGCCGCAACATTAATCAGATCAGGCGACTCGGCCTTCACTCTGACCACGGAGAGCGAGGCAGGGGTGAAGACATGCGTGACATAACCGGACTTGCGGATGAAATACGAAAAGGCGCCGGAGAACTTGTGAACACCGTAACCACCTGCTATGTTCTCATACTTGTAACCTACTCGGTAGCGCGTGTCGCCGTCGGGATTATGGTCGCCTACCCAGTGCAGATACGGGAAGATGAGCGCGACATCGATGCCGAATTTGTAGGTGTTGGTTGTTTTCGGGTCTCCCGGATGCCGTTCGCGCAGCGACCAATAGTACGCCCCATAGCCCTTGAACGCGAAAGTCTCGCCGCGCCCCAGGAGGTTCCGCATCGAATGGGCGAGGGTGAGGTTGGGACCGATGCTGTTGTTGGAACGATAAGCGACGTCCGCATCCGCTGTGAGATTGTATGTGCGCAGGACGGAATCGCCCAAAGAAGGCATGAATCGGTAATGTTTCCATTGCTTGGTAAACGCAGCGCCTATACCGGACTTGTTGAGTTCGCCTTCAAAGATATTGTCATAATCGCGCTGTGAGAACAAACGCAGATAGACGTTGCCCGACTGGGTCAGCTTATAGTCTGCCGAAATACGACTGAGCAAACCGTTGGCTTTATTGACCTCCGGGTTGTCGGAGATAGTGGAGCCGACCGTAATGCGCAGTTTGTCATTGAACAGGGACTTGCTGATGGCGATATTCATGTCATTGGTCTTGCCGGACGCATGTTCGGTTTGTCCGCTACTGATATCAATATCGACGATTTTTCCGACATTGGAATTCGCCATGGCGGCATTGATACGGCTGTTGATGATGCTGGACAGGGCATATCCGTCCTTTTGCGCCGCCACATTGCTTTCGCCCATATACATTCCGGTAGCCAGCAATGCCGCCGCTATGCCTTCGCGAGTTTCCTCGTCCATGGAGGCAAGTTCGCGCGTGATGGTTTCGTCACCCGGTGCTTCAAGGAAGAAGCCGATGGCATTGAGACCTACCGAATCGAGAATGCCGTTTACGCGCACGCCTGTGTTGAAGGTCACCCGGCGTGTCTCTTCACCCGCCGATTGCACATCCGCTTTCACCTGTTGCGATGCGGAAAGGTCCAGAATGGTCTGGCCTAAGGAACCATTGAGAGTGACATGGCTTCCCGAATCCACATGGAAGGGAATCATGGGATATAGCTTGGGTGAAAAGCGGACCAGCCCTTCGTCCACATGGATGGTTCCGCCGTAGTTGAGCTCCCCGTCAGTGGTGTTGTACTGTATGTTGACCGTGCCGTGCGGTTTGAATTGCGCCAGATTCTTCTCGTCTATCGGATAGGTGAGGTCTGTGGTGGGCAGGACTGTGACATCCACGTCGGCATGAATGCTATCTAAGGGTCCGGTCACCCGTCCGCGGACATCGGTTTCCAGGTTGCCATAAACAGGGACAGGTCCATCTGGCAGCAGTTCCAGCGGGGCGAAATTATCGGCGGTCAAATCTACATCCAGGAGCATGGTGTTCAAGTCCAATCCACCGTTCAGCGCCAGATAGGAACCGTTGACACTGTATATGCGCACATCTTTTAATTTCACATGGTTATGCTCCATGGTGATAGGTGTCTCGCCTAAGTTTAACTGTACATCGTAAGGCTTGTAATGGGCGCTTACATCCAGTGGCAGCACTTCGGCGGAGAGATCCAATTGTGCAGGCAAGCCGTCGGCAGTAGCCCTGGCCCGGGCTGCACCGTACAGGTCGATGTCCTCCCTGTCCAGGATGCTGTTCACCAGCTCAAGGGGGATGTCGTCCAACCGAATATCTGCCCGGATGGCGTTTTCATATTGCTCAGAGGGCATAATCCAGATGTCCGCCGTCCGGTTTTCGAGATTCATATTGTCGTATTCGAGGCTGTCCAGCGTAAGGTGCCCTGTTCCACTCAGCTTGCGTCCGTTTCGTTCCAGATCAAGTTGCAGCGTGGCGTCGGTGCAGAGGCTGTTCACACTCATCACGCCATCGGTGATGTTGGCATTGACCGTGAGCGAGGCGGTGGTCTTGCCTTCCGCCATGTTGACCAGCAACGTTGCCGCTGTGGGGGGAAGGTGCAAGCCCGTACTGTCGTCCGCAGGCTCAATGTTCGGAATGGACACGTCCAGTGCCAAGTCTGATTGGAGAGAATCGGACTTCAACAGCATCGTCAACTCATTGATGTCCAATCCAGCCCGCTCGATGATAGCCTGGACGGGACTTCCTTCCGTCAGCGTTATGGCCGCCTGCAGGTTTGGAATAAGCCTCTGGAGTGTATCCAGCAGTGTCAGGTCTTGCAACGAGACAATGGGATTCACAAACGCGGTGTCGGCAACGACTCCAAGCAGCGGTTGCACTTCATCCACCAGCCGGAGTGCATGCATGGGGCTTTGGGCATCGATGACAAGTCCTTGCGTGGCCAGATACAGCGATGTGGTGGTGTCCGTTGTGAAATCAAGGTTCAGGGTGTCGATATCAAAATCATCGCCCGCTATGTGCGCCACCACATCCTTCATTTGCGTATGGTAGTCCACGCTCATCCGCTTTGGGGTGAAAAAGTCAGATACGCGGAACTGATGCTCCGTCTCTGCCTTCAGTTGCAGGTCACGGTCCGTCATCGTCACCGGCAAATGCAGGTTTCCGGCCACGGTTTTATTGGCCAGTTCGGCGTCAAGGGCCAGACCGGAAACATCAATTTGATTGTAGATGCAACGGGTCAGGTTCATGGCCACTTTGCACTTCATCGCGGGGGAATGTGGATCTATGCCTTTTCCCTGAGCGTGTATTTCGCCTGCCAACAGCACGAGGGCTTTGTCTTGGAGGAACGGGTTCAGGTTCACTTGTTCAACGTTCACCAGCATGTCATACAGCTCATCATCAATATCATAGAATCCTCTCAAGTTTGCCTTGTTGCCTTGATAATCGGCATTGCCTGCCAAATCCACCCGCATCGTCTCCAAATCCAGCGTCGTGGCCGTCAGGTCCGCTTTTGCCCCGAAAGCATCGGATTGGACGAATAAACGATTCGAGTTAATCAGATCGGTGTTCAGATCCACCCGGGCGTCCCCATAGATCGTGTCAAAAGGCAGGTGCAGTGTCCCGAGTGTAAGAGAGGCGTTCCCGATATTCAGGCGACGTGCATCGTAGAGGTTGCCCCCTACGTCCGCCAGCACATTCGTGGTGAGAGAGCCGGCACGCAAATCCAGCCCCATAGGGTTGAGCACGAACCTCACGTTGCGCAACTCGCCATCGGGTATTTCGAAAGCCATCGGGGTGGAGGTGGTGTCCTCGGTGTCGCTCTCGGTGTCTCGCAGCGCAATGCCCACAAACGCATCCGACAGCTTCAAGCCGTGCAGCGGGTAGTCTCCTTTGGCGATGTTGAGTCCCGGACTCTTTATATGCAGATGTTTCACGATAGCGTCGATGCCCACCGCTTCAATCAAAGTGTCGGAATGGAGCGTTGTTTGGTCCAACAGCAGTTGGTCCACCACGATAGTACGGGCCAGGAAATCGTCTTTCGACACCCCAGCCCCGGGTTTCTTCATACAACCTTGCAGACGCAGACCATGCACATAAATCAGCGTGTCCTGACCGCGATGACCGACATAGAGACTGTCTATTTCTATGTGTAGCGGCAGGTCTTCTTCGCCTTTGTAGGCACGATAGAGAATCATCGGAGAGTGATGGAAAGGCGACAGATAGAGCCGTCCCAGGTCCACATTCAGGTCGGTCCGCTCATTGACCATCTCCACGCATTTTTGCAGGACAGCCGTGCGGGCTTTTGGCGACACCAGAATAACCGTTACGGTAATCAGCAGTAACAGTACCAGTCCCAGGATGACACCTAAAAGGATGCACGGTATTTTCCAGAGCAGACTTTTTTTGCTCACGCCTTATTTTCTCCTTTATTGTTTGATTCAGGAAACAAGAAGTCTTGGGGTTTAGTTATCGTTTGTTTCAGATTTGTTTTCGTCTTTAGCGCTCATATTCTTGATAAACAATTCGACGAGACGCTTTGTGAGGAAGGTGTTCCGGACGGCATGGCGTGCCTTGTCTGCAAAAGCATGTGACTCTTCGGATTGGGTAACTGTCTCTGCTTCTGCCACCAGCTGTTCACGTCGGTCGATTTTGGCGCGCAATTTCGCTGATGCGTGGTTGTAGAAGAAATTATAGCATGGCACAGTTGCTTTCATGATATAGGGGGTGAGGAAGGTGGTGACCACACTGGATGCCACGATGATAGGGTAGATAGCCGGGTGAAGAACGCCTAAGCTGGTGCCCAAAGAAGCGATAATGAACGAAAACTCGCCTATTTGCACGAACGAGAAGCTGGTTAACATGGCGTCGCGCATCGTTTCGCCACCCCACCAGCAGCCCAAAGTGCCAAATAGAATCATGCCGATGATAATCACCATGCAGACTAACAAGATACTTGACCAATATTCCGCCAATGTGGATGGGTTGATCAGCATGCCCACAGAGACGAAAAAGATAGCGGCAAAGACATTCTTCAGCGGTGTCATCAGCTTTTCGATACGATGCGACTCCACTGTCTCGGCAAGGATAGAACCCATAACAAAAGCGCCGAGTGCACTGCTGAACCCTGCTTCCTCTGCCGTCAGCACCATGCCTAAGCACAGACCCAAGGCAAGGATGATAAGTGTCTCGTCATTCAGATAGGGTCTGACTTTGCGCAGTAGCGTCGGGATAATCAGTATTCCGCAAATGAACCAAGCTGCGAGTGTGATTGCCAAAACGCCCACTTTTCTGATTAGTTCGGCACCTTCAAACTGATGCTTGATAGCTATACTGGACAGCAGTACCATCAGCACCACAGCCACCACATCCTCCACGATAAGAATACTGGTTGCACCTTTGACGAAACGTTCCTTGGTCAAGCCTGCCTCGTCAATCGCCTTCATCACGATAGTCGTGCTTGACATGCAGAGCATGCCTGCCAGGAAAAGGGAGTTGATCATGTCCAATTCGGCATACTGTCCCACGCCGAAGCCCAAGACCATCATGCCCAGAATAATTGTCAGTGCGCCTATTGCCGCCACTTTGCCGCTGCTGATGAGGTTCTTGAGGCGGAACTCCAGACCGATGCAGAACAACACGAACAGCACACCGATATTACCCCATGCCTCTACATTTTCCGCATCCACAAAGGTCTCGCCAAACAGATAGGGACCTACCAAAACACCGGCAACGATATAACCCAGCACCACAGGCTGTTTTAATAATTTAAACAAAAGACTGACCACACCGGCCGTAATCATCAAAATGTATAAATCATGTACCATATTGAAAATAATTTATTAATTATTTTTTATCTTATTTGTTCAAAATGCAATCACTTCAGGCAGTACAGGCAACCCTTAACAGGTGGAGTACATACATGCCTTTACCTCCATGTAAACTACATTATAAAGATGTCGGCAAAAATATAATTTTTTCGTGTAATTACCAAGGGATAAACTGTTTTTTCATCATAGTTGTTTGTTATTTGGCTTAAGATTTTCCTGGACAAAATATGCCCTGACCGTACTCTCCGTTATCATAACACTTTCCTGTCCGTGTGATGTTCTTGCTGCTTACTTGCGGCATCGTTCAGCCCTACGTATATTTTTGTTTCGGTCATTGTTTTGTTGAAGAGGGGTTAGTGGATAAATAATGCTGGCGATAAAGATGTTGGCGGTTGGAATGACGAGGTTCATCAGCTGACTTTACGCATAAAGACAAATGAATCCGCGCCCATCTTCAAACCGTGTAGCGGGTAATCACCTTTCGCGATATTGAGTCCCGGACTCTTCACATTCAGATGCCTCAAGATAACATCAACACCATCAGCGTCTATCATAGTGTCGGAATGGAAAGTCGTTTGCTCCAACAGCAGTTGATCCACCACGATAGTACGGGCTGTGAAATCCTTGCTCGACTTCCCATTCTCAACTTTCTGCACATTGCCATGCAGACGCATGGCATGCACGTAAATCAGCGTGTCCTGACCGCGATGACCGACATAAAGGCTGTCTATTTCGATGTGCAGCGGCAGATCTTCTTTGCCTTTGTAGGCGCGGTAGAGAATCATCGGGGAATGATGGAACGGCGACAGATAGAGTTGTCCCAGATCCACATCCCAGGCGGTCCGATCATTGACGACCTCCACGCATTTCTGCAAGACAGCCGTGCGGGCTTGGGTGTCACCATAATAACCGTCACCGTAATCAACAGTAACAATACGATTCCCATAACGACACCCCAAACAATGCAGGGTATTTTCCAGATCAGACTCTTCTTGCTCACGCTTTATTCTTCTCCTTTTTATGTTTGATTCAGGGTTTTATCCCATACTATAGTTGTTACATTCATGGTGAACATGTAGCGGTAGGTGGCAGAGCGGGCGCCTACGGATGCGGCATTCATGCCATTGTGTACCGGGTCGTAGGGACGGCCGCAGTCTTTGATGGTCATCTGTATTCCGTCGTCTAACTCGCAGAGCGAGATGTCGAGATATTTAAGCTGACTGCTTCTGCGCTCCTGAGCATTGTTAAAGAGCGTCTGGATAGTAGAGTACATCTTAGAGCTCATCTCGTCACTCATCTCGCAGGTGTCGGCAAATAGCTTCATCTTCTTTTTCATCTCGTCAAAATTATGTTGATCATAATCTATTGAGCATTCGAACTTAATATACGACGGCATCTTGTCAACCATCGAAAACATAGTATAGGACGGGTGCTTGCGGTGTTCCCAGTAGCCGTAGGCCAGACTGGCCACAAGGATAGGCACACCACCCACAATCAATCCCAGCCACATGGCATCGGCACTAACCTTCGAAAGGCCAAGCATACTCAGATAGGCTATGATACCCATGGCGAATACCAGCACGATCTTGGCCGCTATGTGACCTGCCAGTTGTAGTACAACGGTGACATACACCGCTACCACACAGAAGCAGAAGTAGTAGATGCCAAAGCAGGTGAATACCCTGCGGGCCATGGCGAGGTCGATGCCGTCGAGACCAAAGCACCACAGGAAAAACTGCGGCACAGCCACCAGTAACAGCAGTAGCACACCGTAGAATCCCACCACAATGCTGGCAGTATTATGCATGATGCGCTGCAGTCCGTCGCTGTCGCCGCTGGCACGCATGTAGGTGACGAGCGAGACGCCGGCCATAGTGAGTCCCATAGCAACCGAGAACGTGGCCGACTGTATCTGCAGACACACATCAAAGAGCGTCAACCCGCCGTGTCCTGCCACTTTCAGTACCAATGCGTTGCCCAGCAGCATAAAGGTATTTACCACGATAAAGTACACGTTGAAACCGAAGCCATGCTTGAGGTTCTCGCCGATGATGGCACCCAGGTCGCCCTGCGGTCGCGCCAATCTGAACTGGCTCTTGCCCTTAAGGAAATAGGGAGATATGAGCGCGAGATTGATGAGACCCGAAATGACCGTGCCCCATGCCGCACCGCTGATGCCCATGCCGAGCACACCGATGAAAAGGATGTCGAGCACCACATTGGCCGCACTGCCCGTAGCCACGGCCCGGGTGGCTAACTGCGGAAAACCCTCCTGCGTGGCAAAGTCGTTGAACGTGTTGTTTAGCGGCAGGATGAGCAGGTAAATGACGATCACCTGTAGGTACTCGCGGGCATACGCTGCGCTCTCGGGTCTGCCGGTCAGCCCCGAAGAGATACTGTCGAGGTTTAACCAGATGCCTAACGCCGCTAATACCGCCACCATCACCGCCGAGGCCAAAGCCGCCGTGTATATACGGTTGGCCTTGTCGCGGTTGCCCTTGGCCAGCTGACCTGCTGCAAGCACTGCGCCGCCGCGTTCACATATCATCGTCAGCACGCTCACTGCATTGACTATAGGTAGCGCTACACTCACTGCGATGAAAGCATCGTTGCCCAACAGATTGCTCGAAAAGAGCCCATCTACCAGCGTCGCTATGAGCGGTGCCAATGCTGTAAGCGTAACGCTCACCAGTGTTAGCCGGTAAGCCTTGTCGATAAGATAGCTGTTACGAAAATTGCTAATATTCATAGTTGCGATTGTTTTGCTTGACTGTTTTATCGCTTTAGCGGCGTTTACGCCGCACAACTGCGGTTAAGCAAGAGCAATGATACTTCTCTGACCTGAAGGTGCAGAGTGTGGCGTTGCAATGCATCAATTGCCGAGCATTAGCAGTTTCGCAGCCTTACGGCTGCAAAGGTACAACTTTTACTTCAATTAACGATAAGATTTGGAGAGTTTAACGTGAATTTGTAAGCATTTTAGCACGTTTCCCATAAAATACGCACTGAAATAGCCAAAGTTCGACATTGAATTATTAACCGTCGTTGAATCCCAGATACTTAGTGCATCCGAGATACAATGACGGTACAACTGACCCAATTTTGATGCTTTTTCTTCTCTCTTTTGACTGGCAAAAAGTCTTGTCTTTGCTCACCAGAAAGCAGACAAGCATCTTTTTGTGGCACTTCACAGAAAAGTGCGTATTAGGCTATTATCCCATAGTATATATGTATATTACTGTAGTACAATAATATATAATGATTTTGCATGATTATTAGTAACAAATAGGTAACATTCTTAGGAAAGGTTTATAACTGCGTTACATACCTTTTTCAGGTCACATATTGATGGAGGAAAAGCATATTCCGTTAATCTGGCGAATTTGATTGTTACATATTGAGAT
>JAEEIG010000208.1 GCA_016281255.1 Bacteroidales bacterium | reverse complement strand
GTATTTTTGCAGCGGGTAAGTCTTATACGATCTGCTCCCTTATAACTCCCCCAGGACAGGAATGTAGCAAGGGCATTAAGGTTGTAGCGATGCGATATAAGTCGCTTACCCTTCTTTTTTTTTGTGACTTGTGACTTGAAACCTGAATCTTGAAACCTGAAACTATGTTGTTGAAAATATACCCCGAGAACCCGAATCCGAAAGCCGTGAACACTGTGGTGGAGTGTCTGCAAGACGGCGGCATTGTCATCTACCCGACCGACACCATCTACGGCATCGGCTGCGACATCTTCAAACAGAAGAGCATCGAGCGGATCATCTCCATCCTCGGCGAGAAGAAGAAAAAGGACGCGCTCACCTTCATCTGCCACGACCTGAGCAATCTGTCGGACTACACCAAACCGTTGGACAACAGCGTGTTCAAGACCATGAAGAGGGTGCTTCCCGGACCGTTCACCTTCATCCTGGAAGCCAACAACAGCGTTCCTAAACTATTGCAAAGCCACAAGAAGACCATAGGTATCCGCATCCCCGACAACAACATCATCCGCGAAATCGTGCGCCAGCTCGGCCATCCGATCCTCTCCACCTCCGTGAAGGACGACGACGAGGTGATTGAATACACCACCGACCCCGAACTCATCTACGAACGCTACGGCGACCAGGTCGATATCG
The DNA here is from genome assembly GCA_016281255.1 of Bacteroidales bacterium. Taxonomy (GTDB): domain Bacteria; phylum Bacteroidota; class Bacteroidia; order Bacteroidales; family WCHB1-69; genus F23-D06. The sequence continues at coordinate 9,107 of JAEEIG010000208.1, read as the reverse complement.
TCATCGACGGCGGCTACGGCGACAACACCCCTTCCACCGTGGTCGATTGCACCGGCGGAGAAATCGAGGTGGTGCGCGAGGGCAAAGGGGACGCCTCCCTTCTATAATCAGTAAACAACAAGATTACTCGTTCCTTGAGCAGCCTCGGAGAGGCAACACGCACGAAGTGCAATTTACAACAAGATTACTCGTTCCTTGAGCAGCCTCGGAGAGGCAAGACGCACGAAGTGCAATTAACCCCATACAAGCGAAGCGCAGTATGGGGACTCCCACAAAAGCGAAGCGCAGTATGGGGACTCCCACAAAAGCGAAGCGCAGTATGGGGACTCCCACGAAGGCGAAGCGCAGTACAGGACTATACAAATGGAAAGTGATATGAATACTATATGTGCCATAGCGACCCCCGCCGGCCTTGGCGCCACCGCCATGATCAGGATCTCCGGACCAGAAGCGTTCGGCATTGCCGGAAAACTCTTATCGGTGAAATCCGGCTTCGATGGATTGGAACCGAATCAGGCGAAATTTGCCACCATATATAACATTGTCAAAAAGGATTCGGACAACGAGCGACACGAAATCCTGGACCAGGTCGTGGTGACGAAGTTCGCCGCGCCGCACTCGTTCACCGGCGAGGACGTGGTGGAGATCAGCTGCCACGGTTCGCTCTATATCCAGCGCAAGATCGTCGAGCTTCTCGTTGCCATGGGCTGCAGGATGGCCGGGCCGGGCGAATTCACGCAGCGGGCCTTTCTCAACGGCAAGCTGGACCTTCCCCAGGCCGAGGCGATCGCCGACCTCATCGAAGCGCAGACCGAAACCGCGCACCACGCCGCCATGCAGCATCTGCAGGGCGACCTCTCCGACAAAATGGCCGTGCTGCGCGAAGAGCTGCTGAAGATGGCATCCCTGCTGGAATTGGAACTCGACTTCAGCGAGGAAGAGGTGGAATTCGCCGACCGCACCGCCCTACTCGACCTGCTGACGCACATCAAAGCGGAAGTGGGACGGCTGCTGCAGAGCTACAAATGGGGAACGATGCTGAAAAACGGCATCCCCGTGGCCATTGTGGGCGAACCGAACGTGGGGAAATCGACCCTGCTGAACGCACTGCTTCAACGGGAACGCGCCATCGTGTCCGACATTCCGGGCACCACCCGCGACACCATCGAGGACACTTTTGTGCTCAACGGAACCCTTTTCAGGTTCATCGACACCGCCGGCATCCGCGAATCCAGCGACACTGTCGAGCGGCTCGGCATCGAAAGGACCCTCGACACCATACGCCGCGCCGCCCTCATCCTCTGGATCTTCGACGCACGCAAAACCCGGCAAGAAGTTGAAGCGGAAATCGCCAGCACAACCGATTCAATTGAATTAGTTGACAAAAAAATCATCCTTGTCGGAAACAAAACCGACTTGGTCGCGGACAAGTCCGATCCGTCCGGAGACCTATTGTACATTTCCGCCAAGAAGGGCGAAAACTTGGAATCCGTGTTAAACGAAATCGACCGATTCGTGCGGGAGAAAGGCATCCGAGACCTCACCCTGCTCACCTCCGAGCGGCATCAGGCGTTGCTGAACGGCATCCGCGCCTCGGCGGAACGCGCGGAAAACGGTCTGAAAAACCAGCTTCCCACCGACCTTGTGGCCGAGGAGATCCGCATGGCGCTGCACGACTTAGGCGAACTTACGGGCACCATATCCTCAGAAGATATCCTCCATAACATTTTCGGGAAATTCTGTATCGGAAAATAACACGACATTCCGGAATATTGTGTACATTTGCCGTTCAAATTTCAGACTATGCGTTACCAACCTTTATCAGCAGAATTTTACACGCGCAACCGCCGGAACGTTGTCGGCGAGATGGCGCAAAACTCCGTGGCATTGCTTGTTTCGCACGACGAATATCCGCGTTGCGGCGACACCACGCACCCCTTCCGTCAGAATTCCGACCTGCTCTACCTCTGCGGCATCGACCAGGAGGAGACCATCCTGATGATGGCCCCGTGGCACCCCAATCCGGCCTATCGCGAGGTGCTCTTCATCAAGAACCCGTCGCCCGAGAAAATCGTATGGTTCGGGCATCGCCTCTCCAAAGAGGACGCCCGCAAGCTCTCCGGCGTGCAGAACGTGATGTTCGTCGAGGAGTTCGACAGCGTGCTGAACGACGTGATGGTGCACTCGGAGCACGTCTATCTGCACATCCCCGAGGACCCGCGTTTCAGACAGGCTCTCCCCACCCGCGAGATCCGCTTTGCCGAACAGCTGAAAAGGGACTACCCGCTGCACGACTACCGTCGGCTCGCCCCGATCCTCTACCCGCTGCGCAACGTCAAGCACCCGGAGGAGCTGAAAGCGATGAAAAAGGCCTGCGAAATCACGGGCAAGATGTTCCGTCGCGCATTAACCGCCATCAAACCGGGGAAGTACGAATACGAAATCGAGGCGGAGATGACCTACGAGGTGATCCGGAACGGTGCCACCACTCACTCCTTCGCACCCATCATCGCCGCCGGCCCCGACACTTGCATCCTCCACTACATCAAGAACGACAAGCAGATGCACGACGGAGACCTGCTGCTGATGGACTTTGGCGCAGAATATGCCAACTACGCCGGCGACTGTTCCCGCACGGTGCCCGTGAACGGCAAGTACACCCCGCGACAAAAAGCGGTGTATGAAGCAGTTCTTGCCATCTACAAAGAGACCATCCCCCTCTTCAAACCCGGGATGACCATCCACAAAATCAACGACTACGTCTTCAAACGGATGGACGAGGAACTGGTCAAGCTGGGCTTATACACCCAGGCTGACATCGACAGGCAAGACCCCGCAATGCCCTGTTTCAAGAAATACTACATGCACAACACCAGCCACTTCATCGGACTGGACGTGCACGACGTGGGGCAGCGCGACTGGGTCTTTCAACCCGGCAACGTGCTGAGCTGCGAGCCCGGCATCTACATCGCGGAAGAGGGCATCGGCGTCCGCATCGAAACCGACGTCGTGGTGGGAGAGACCCCCATCGACCTCATGGCCGATGTGCCCGTGGAAATCGAAGAAATCGAAGCGTTGATGAGATGATAAGATGAGTGGCTTGATCGATAGCATATTGCAGTGTCGCACCCTCTCCATCACCGGCATGGCGAAAAACACCGGCAAGACGGTCGCGCTCAACTACTTGCTGGAGCAACTGCGTCTGCACGGCAAGCGGGTGGCGGTGACGAGCATCGGCATCGACGGGGAGAAGACCGACCAGGTGACACAGACCGAGAAGCCCGAAATCGAACTGTGCGAGGGCACGGTGTTCGTCACTTCCGAATACCATTACCGCCAGCGGCTGCTGCTTTCGGAAATCATCGATTTGTCGAACGACAGCACCTCTTTGGGACGGTTGGTAACCGCGCGGGTGCTACAGGCGGGCAAAGTGATTTTATCGGGCCCGGCCACCACCGGCGGCGTACGCAAAGTGCTGAACCAGATGGAGCGTTACGGCGTCGATATGGCCATCGTGGACGGGGCGCTCTCCCGCAAGAGCCATGCCTCCCCCACCATCACCGAAGGACTGATCCTCTCCACCGGGGCGGCCATCGCCCCCGACCTCAACACCATCGTGAAGAAGACCTCCGAACTTCACGACCTGATGAGACTGCCGGAGTATGAAACGCCCCTGTCGGACGAGCTGCTACAGGTGGAAAACGGCATTTTCGCGCTCACGGACGAAGGGTGCGTGTCGTTGAACATTCCCTCTTCGTTATTGTCTGAAAAGTACAAAACCGAACTTTTCTCACACGGGAACGTCCTGTTTATCAGCGGCATTCTCACCGACATGATGCTGAATTTCCTGCGGATGCAGCCTGAAGTAAAGAATTCGACAATCGTGGTCAAGGACTTCACCAAAGTGTTTGTCACCCCGATGAACCTGCGCCTCTTCACCAGCAAAGGCGGTCAGCTGCGCGTGTTGAAACGTCCGAACCTGATAGCCGTGACGGTCAACCCCGTTGCCCCCAGCGGTTTCACCCTCCCGTCGCAGGTGCTGGTGGATGCTGTCCGGAGAGTCTTCGACGTCCCGGTGGTGGATGTGGTCAACGGTTAGGGCTCTCTTACCCCTGACGGCAGTCGGCCGACCAAAAAATCCATCGCCACCATCGCAGCCATCGCTTCCACCACGGGAAGCACTCGCGGAGCCACGCAAAGGTCGTTCCGGTCGGAGCCACGCATCACGATAGGATTTCCCTCGAAGTCAACGGTTTCCCTATCATACCGCACCGAGGGTATCGGCTTGAACGCCACTCGGAAACAGACCTCCTGGCCATTAGTGATGCCGCCCTGGATGCCGCCGTCATGGTTGGTGCGGAACGAAAAGTCGGGATTCTGGAAGTCATGGCACTCGCTGCCACTCATCCCCGCCGCGCGGAAACCCTCGCCGTATTCGAAACCTTTCGCCGCATTGATGGAAAGCATCGCGTAGGCCAGCCGGGCCGAGAATTTGTCATAGACCGGCTCGCCCAAGCCCGCAGGCAGTCCGCAGATTCTGCATTCCACCAATGCCCCCACAGAGTCGCCCTCGCGCTTCGGGGTGGCGATGCTCACCGTTTCCGCAGAAATGGTCACCCCTCGCTGCGACAGCCACTGCTTGGCAATGTTGCCCGCCACCACACGACAGACCGTCTGCCGCGCCGACGACCGGCCGCAAAGCTCGTTATCCTTGTGCCCATATTTGCACATATAGGTGTAGGAAGCGTGCGACGGCTTCAACACAAAACGGTTTTTCTCCGAGATCTTCACATCCTCGTTCGGAACACGGAAACAGATCGGCTCACCTGTGGTCACCCCGTTCACAATCCCCGACAGAAACTCCACCCGGTCGGTCTCTTTTCGTTTCGTGGAAAGGGCATCGCCATTAGGCGCACGCCGTTGCAAATCCGTCCGAAGGGAATCCATGTCCACGGGCAGTCCCGCCGGACAGCCTTCAATGCGGCCCTCCAACGCCTCGCCATGCGTGTCGCCCCAATCGGTGAGGCGGTATTGGGTTCCAAAAGTATCCATTCTGTCGTAATTATCGGGTCACTTGCGAATCACCACCTCCGCCACGTCCACGTCACTGACGAGCGGTTCCCATACGGAGAGAATCTCGGCGGCCACCGTACCGTCCTCCTTGGCAAGCCTGTGCAGATAGGTGCTGTCGCCGACTTGGAAGAGCGAACATGCCAGGGTCTCTTCGAGATAAGTTTCGTGCTGCCAATGGATAATCATCTTCCGGGCGCGGTTCTGGGCAATGAACCGGTCGGAGGAGGTGATCATCGCGATTTTCAGATAGCTGCGGTTGTTGACGTGCCTGTTGAAGTCGAGGTCCGTGCGGTTCACCTTATGGGCAATCCGCGTGAGCAGCTCGCCATCCTTCGGGAAGCGCATCTTGCGATGGGTCTCCGTCATCATCTCCGGCACCACGGCAATCTTCTTCGCCACCGCCTCTGTCGGCTCCAGATGGCGCGTTTCGGCGTTCATCAGACTCCAGCTGCTGCTGCCCGACACCACCCGCTCGCCTGTCCGGAGGTTCACGATGTAGTAGTCCGCATAGACCCGCAGCAAACTGATTTCGCTGACCCAGATGGTCACTTCGATATCGTCGCCCCAGAAGGTGTCCGCGGGCGCCATGTCGGCACTCATCTCCGTAATCACCCACATCTTGCGCTCCTTCACCAAATCGAAGGCGCCCAGACGCAGACACGCCATGTAACGTGCGAAACTCTCCTGGAAATAGAGCAGCACAGCGTGCGCACTGATGCGGTAGTCCTTATAAATGTCAGCAGAAGTGACATTATACCGATGCGAATATTTCATCTCCAATCACTTAAAAAGTTTCTCCAATTGTTTCTGTTTCTTCTTGAGGGAGGCGATTTCGGAAGAATTGGTCGCAGGGTCCTTCTCCAACTGCTCGATGAGGGAGAGCACGGCGAAATAATAGTAACGGCCGACACCTTGAGACAGGTCGGACTTGTCCCCGTATTCCACAGCCGTTCTGAAATTCTCGATAGCTTTCTCCGTGTTGTTGTTTTCGGAATAGACAATGCCCTTGTAGTGGTAGTTCCGGATGACATCATCTTCCACTTCCGTCTTGTATTCACTGTTATAGAGCATCTGAAGCAGCTCGTTGGACTTGTCGAAACAGTCCAACGCCGAAGGGACCATCTCTAAGTGGTAATAGACAATGCCGTTGTTTCTGTACTGCGTGGCTGTACGGTAAGTCATGTTCACATCACCGTCGTTGGAAAGCTCTTTGAGAAGGTTGATGAGCGTATCGCGGGTGTCGATGGCGCGATAATACCAAAGATCGGAATGGGCGGTATCGATCTCCTCGGCCATCAGCTCGTAGCAATTGGCGATTTTCGCATACACCTCTATCCTGTTGCCGTTGTAGGAATCCACTGCCGTGTCTTTGAACATCACCTCATTCATATCAAGGCAATTCCGGTAGAGCTCGATGGCGCGCAGCACGGAATCGTTGGCGGTGTAGGCACGGGCCAAGTTGTAAACGGCGCGCAGGTAAGGCAACTGGACATCTTCGCCGGCATCGTTCAAGGCAACCAGGCCGTTGATCACATCGTAAGAGTAGGTCAACGCCTCTTCGTTTGTGATATCGCCGCTCTTGAGCATGATTTCCGCATTTTCCACCATTCCGGCGGCATTTTCAACATCATATTCCGCGAATTTCTTGTAATACTCCTCCAACTCCCGGATCGTTTTGTAGTAACTTTCAGCGTTCTGTTCCTGTTTGTAAAACTCGCCCATCACAGCCTTGGCCTGCGCATAGCGCTTCAACGGACGGTCAAGGGAGGCCAGCTCGTAATAGGAAACCGCCTTTTCCGTCATCTGGCGGCATTTCTTCATATCCTCCTGCTGCGCATAGCGCACGGCCTTGCCCCAGTACATCTCGCCCATGGAGGGTCCCGCAGTGTTGGCGTCGCCCATGGAGATGGCTTTCTTGAAGAACTTCTCAGCCGTTTTATACTCTTTTTCGGCGCGACTCACATCGTCCATGGCTCTATACACATCTGCGATATAGTAATGGGCGCTGCCCTTCATCGAGGTGTATTGAGGCATAATGGATGCGGGGATCTGCGGCTCGAAATCCAAAATCTGCTGATAGGTCATCAACGCCTTGTCATACTGGTTCTGATAGAGATGCGCGTCACCCATCTGCAGATAATTCGTCAGATAGGGAATCCAAAGAGAGTCGTTTTTCGGCATTGCCTTTTTGTATAACTCACAAGATTGCAGATAGTAAGCAATCGACTCCTCGTACATCTCGCTCTGGTAAAGCGACTCAGCCGTCTCATTGAAATATTCGGCTTTCTTCTCCAAAAAGAGCTGGGGATCATTGCCAGCCTTGACATTCAGCAAGCGGTCGCTGAAGTCGGAAATTTCAGAGCTGAGCACAAACATCTGGCTGGCTGCCAGATAGCCATCCAGCATACGGTTATAGCGCAGATAAACATCCACGAACACCTTGGGATATAAGGCGTTTATGATGTCAAAGGTGTGTTCATACTTACCGAAGGCCTCCTGCATCTGCTCGGTGGTACATTCCGCCATCAGGCATGCGCCCACCAATTGTGAAGAGACCTGCACATTCTGCACAGCGTAAAACTCCGGAAAATCCTTCGAAAGGGAGAAGTTCACATCGGTAAGCTGCCTCAACACCTCCAGATGCTTCTCCTCATAGCCTTCCACTTGGGGCGCTTTCTGCAGCCAAACCAGCGCATTTTCAGCCAATTGCATTTTCAAAAAGAGGCTGGAGGTGTCCGTCAGATAATTCTCCTTGGAAAGGTTGTATATTTCGTCATACAACTGGTAAACCTTGCTGTCCGAAGCGTATGCCGGTTTGAAGTTAATCACGTCCAACAAATATTGGTCAAACAGAATATCTTGTTGTTTTTTGTCAAAAGCATCGGCACGGGAGGTCTCTGAAGACTTCTGTTTGTAATAGATGGCGCTGTCCAATGCCCGGGACGCCAACACGCTGTCTTCCAAGGCGGCATAAGCGAGATAGCTATTCTTGTAACACCACGCGACATCTCCGAGAGTGATGGAATACGGCATTTCGCGATACACTTTCTTGGTGACATCCAGCAAATTCTCCGAAAGCATTTTCAGTTTGGCAGGATTCTCTTCTGTAAAGATGTAGCGGAAGAAAGAGGGTTCGAAACTGGGTTTGTGTCTGGGGGTGGGACTATTCGGCTTTTCGATGGTGCACACGGAGTCTGCCTTTTCATAAAAACCGTTTCGGCTCAAATCCTGCACATAATACACATTGCAGAAAGGGGTGTAATGATTTTTGTAGAGAATTTCCGAATAGTCGCTTATGGGATCTTCGTCTTCGGTAGAGGCCTCCAGATCGCGCATATCCCGGTAGAAATCTATCCATTCGAGATTCGAGCGGCTGTTGTCGGCGAGGTCGATATGGCTCTTGGCCATCGCCGTCGCCTTGTTCACATCACCGGTCGCAAGCACCTGTTTCACCTCGTCGAATTTCGGGTCATTGTAATCGTCCATGTCATACATGTTGATGACTTTCGCGTCCAGATAGCAGGATTTGACCACGGGGTCGCGCGACATGGATGCCTCCACCAGGTTGGAGCACATGGTGACGGCTTTGTCCGGATAGGTTTTGGAATCCTCCGCAAAGCGGGCAACGACGGGTTTCACCTCGTTATCGTAGGAGAAACGGTAGAGTTGCTCGAAGGTCTGGTCAACGGCCTGGCGGTATTTGGACATACTCACCATATAGCATTTGATGGTGTCATTGCTTTGACAAAGGCGGTACTTGGAGGCCGGGGTACGGCCCATGTAGTAATAGCCGTCTAAAGCCCACTCCTCGAGAGGGAGGAACGCCCCTTTTTTGTCGGCCGGCATGTTGGCCACCGCCACGCCCTGCGCATTGGTGGTGAAAGTCTGCCCAAAAAGGACATTCGTGACACCGGCCAACGGCTTCTGGGTGTCGTAGTCGAAAACTTGGAAAACTTGTTTCACTTGCGCGGAAACAGTGGCGACAAGCATTGAAAGTACCACTGTGGCAATTAATCTTGTTGTGTTTTTCATAT
>JAEEIG010000207.1 GCA_016281255.1 Bacteroidales bacterium | reverse complement strand
GGCGGTGTCTGGGGCGCTTGCCTCGTGGAGATCATCGCCACCTTCATCTTTGTGCTCCTGGTTCTCGGCACCCCCGACCGCAAGCTCGCCGCGGCCAACCTCGCCGGTTTGGCCATCGGTCTGACCCTGAGCCTCGTCCACCTCGTCTGCATCAACCTCACCGGCACCTCCGTCAACCCGGCCCGTTCCTTCGGACCTGCGTTGTTCGCCGGCGGCCAGGCACTTGCCGATGTGTGGGTGTTCATCGTGGCTCCCATGATCGGTGCCGCCCTCTCTGCATTGGTGTGGAAGGGACTCGCATGCTCGAAAGAGTAATTCAGAATTCAGAATTAAAAATTCAGAATGAATAGAGTCGTCACATGGTGGCGGCTCTATTTGTGTTTCAGGGTGGGGGCGCACGAAGTGCAAGTAACCCTACGCAGGATGTAAGCCGCAGTATCAGAAACGGTGTTCGTAGCCGAGTTTTAGGCAAGCACCGAAACGAGGGGGTGCTATATCCAACCCTGGATAGGCAACGCCATCGTGATAGACCTTTTCGAAACCCACTGATAGGTTGCTGTTGACTCCGATTGTGAGAATATCATTGGTGGTCAACGGGATGCGGCCTCCGAGTTCGAGCATTGTCTCGCCTATGTTAAAGCACTCTTTAGCATTTGCTGCTGTCCAAGCATTTAACCCGATGCCGAAGGAGAGGCCGCCGCGGGCGTAAAAGTGCCGTGTGTGGAATTCCATTTCAATCGGAATCCTCAGGTAATGGTAATGTTCGTTGTTCGCCGGTTTGAAAACACTTTCGTAATCCAGACTGGCATAGATTCCCCAAAATCGACTGAAATCGTATCGGAAGCCCACTCCGCCGCCTGTTTGTATGTAGGTGTCTGACCAAAACAGGTAGCTGCACACACCTCCTGTGGCGTTTGCGGTAATGTTGAAGCCTTTGTAGGTGTTTTCAGATGTTGTCGTTTGTGCATTCGCCTGTATGGTAAAGGCGAGCACTGCAACGAATAGGGTGTAACTCAGTCTCTTTATCATAACAAATATAATTTGATGAATAATGACGATGCAAAGATAGAAAATCCATCGATAGTTCACACGTCAACTTCTCAGCCATATCACGGTTTCGCCCTCGTTCAGGAATGACGGCTGGTTTCCCTATTTTTTCTTGTAGTAGATGGTATAATGCGGATCGTTTACCGGGGTGACTCCATCCCATCTTTCGCGGATGGTGACGGGCAGACCTAATTCGTTGTAGGTGTATGTCCATGTGGAACCATAGCAGGAGGTCAGGTTGCTCAATGACAACTCCCTGGCGTAAGCGGGAACTGCAGTGCCCATCCCTGGAATCGGTTGATAAACAAATAAATAGTCCAACCCGAAGTTCGGTTTAACACCATGGTCATACGTAAAACTAAATTCACGAGGATGGCATGTTCCATCAATGGGCTCACCAGAAAGATACAAATCAGGATCAAATGAAACATATTTCACGGCATCGCCGTATTCGTCGTAAACTAAGAAACCGTTGTGAAAAACATCTTCTCCTTCATATATGCTGACAACTTTTCCATTCAGGTAGTGGAAATATATGTCACGGCCGTAGTATTCCATTTTGGTGATTCGGTTTTGATTGTCATAATAAAGTCGGGTAGTCAATCTGCCGTCTTCAATGATGGAGGACACCAACCCGTTGGAATATTCAAATTCGGTCTCATAGCGAAAATCACGGATAACCCCCGCTTCCAGAATTTGTCCTGTGAGAACGCGACGAACAAGATGGTTGTCCTCGTCATATATGTATTTGGTTTCTTTGTGATTGTCCGGACTGTCATACCATGTGATGGAATCCACCAGATATTGGCTTCGATAGGGGTTTTCGACAGCCATGGTGGTGCTAGGTACATCTTTGCTTGTGGGTAACTCGGTGTCGCAGTAAGTGTTTTTGTTGCAGGAACTAAAAGCCATGCAAACTGTCAAAATGGCAATAAAAGTGATGTGTTTTTCCATAATAAAAAAGGGGACTTCTAATCTTTACTTCTTCACATTCCCGCCATTCTTGGTGCGAAGTCCATTAATCATCAAGAACGGCAAAGAACGCTGCAAAAATAAACATTTTCTATCAATAGGACGCAAAAAGTCCCAAAGGTTACATTTTGTAAATTGTCCCCTTACTGTTTTCGCCATTCTCCTTCTGCAAAATAGTATTGTCCTGGCGGGAGTTGCACGGAAGGGAGAATCACCTCTCGACGCCAGAACCGGCTGGATAAAGTGATAGTTCGTACTACGCGGTCGTAGTATGTCCTTGCTTCGCAGAAAGCGGTGTCACGGGTGTTATCGATGACCACGGTCGGAAATTCTGGTAAATCGTACATCAGGAAAAGCTCGCGCGACCAAGCCGAGAGGCTGTCCGACTTGTTTTGTGCCGCGAAAATACACTTTTTTTCCGCGAGAGTCTCGAATCTGTGAGTGTGCGTTATTTTTCTATTTTTGCGGCCTGTTTTCAAATATCGGAAGTCATGGGAAAAGAGAAGCGACAATTAAGTTGGGAAGAACTTGAAACCAAATACCGGAAGCGGATCAAGCGGCTGCACAGGATGAACGGTGTGATTTTCTGGGTGACGCTGGCCTTGGCCGTGATCAATGTGGGGATGCTGCTCGTCCGGGACAACAGCACTTGGGAGGAAATCGTCTTCCGGGGCGGCCAGTATTTGGCCATGCTGTTGATACTGAAGTCGCCGAGTTTTTTGCGGAAGCGGTTCAAGGTGGATGTGCCCGCCGCCCTGTCAGTGGTCATCCTGCTCTTCGCCTTCTCCGCCTTAGTGCTCGGCGACGGCCTCGACTTCTACGGCCGGTTCACCTGGTGGG
>JAEEIG010000206.1 GCA_016281255.1 Bacteroidales bacterium | reverse complement strand
GCCCTGCGTCCGCGACCACTCTTTCGGGAAGCGGGATTGGAACTACATGAACAACCACCTCTGGCTCATGGCGGTGGCCCCCGATCACCAGTTCAACTATTCGCTGGTCTCCTATCCGGTGATGAGCGTGTTGGAGGTGGGGCATTTTCGCGACGATGCAGGGATGCATTGCATGTGGCAGGCGGATTTGGATTTTTCAATGATTGACAAAGGGACTATCCCTCATGAATTGTCATTGAACGTAACATTGGATAACGGGAAAGCCATTCCTGTGAGAGCCAAGGTGTTAGCCGGCGTGACCTACCATTTTCAAGACGGCCAATATATTCTGCATGAGAATATTGCGGAGTTCACCATCGACGGGAAAACAGGCCGCGGAATTTTGGAGATCGGCTTTAACCACGATAATAATCGGTTTTTTAATCAAAGAGAATTGAATAGCATTAGACGATGAAAATAGTTCAGTTAGGAGAATTGCCTGAGGCGTTGTATTCAAAGGTTGGAGGAAAGGCGAAGGGATTGGATTTGTTGATCAGAAATCATTTTAAAGTCCCTAAAGGTTTTGTAATCACTGAGATTGATCAGGTGGATGAAGCTGCTCTTTATCAGGCTTTTGATGCCATGGCCGTGGCACAGGTGTCGGTGCGCTCGTCGGCCTCCAATGAGGACCAGTCGGGGGCTTCCAACGCCGGGCAATACGAAACTTGCCTGTTCGTGGATCGCCCGCATCTGATGGAAAGCGTCCGGAAATGTCTGGATTCGTTGGATTCCCATCGTGTGAAGGATTATGCCGAGCACTTCGAGTTGGGCACAGGGACAATGAACATCGTCGTCCAGGAGATGATCGACAGCGACAAGGCAGGCGTGATGTTCACCGCCAGTCCGAACAAGGGCTCCGACATCCTGATAGAGGCGGTCGATGGGCAAGGGGAAAACCTGGTTTCCGGGCAGGTGACCGCCCATCGTTACGAGATTTCCCGTAAGTGCTACCGCCCGTGCGCTGACGATTTGCTGGACGAGGGTGAAATCAGGCGGCTCTATGATGCCGGAAAGCAGATCCGGACCACTTTTGGCGAAGAGAAGGACGTGGAATGGGCTCTCAAAGACGGGGAACTCTTTTTTCTGCAAATGCGTCCCATTACAACGGAAATAATTGATATTGAGGAGTTTGACAGAGATGACGATTTGAGCGGGCATCTGTTCACCAAGCGGAATGTGGGGGAGATGATGCCGGGTGCCGTCACCCCGCTGACCCTGACCACCTCGGCGAAAGCCATTGATTACGGTATGCGCTATATGCTGGCCAAAGCGGGGACGTATCAATCGCCTGACGATGAGAAGCCCTTGCGGCTGATCTCTTCGATATCCGGGCATCTGTTCTTCGATATGAACCTGCTCTACAACATGCACGCGAAGGTCGGGGTTGCCAACCCGCAGTCGATGAACTTGTCCATTATGGGGGAATACCACGATTTCCCGCCCATCACGGCCGAGTATGCCCGTCCCTTGGTGCGTGGCATCAATTCCGTCAAATTCCTGAAGTTCGTCTTTTCGGGGCATCGCGCGATGAAGAAATTCGACGCACTGCTGACCCGCGTACACTTTGCGAAAACCGATTCCTATAGCGAATTATACAAAAGCATCGATGCCAATATCGCGCTCTTGGACGAGAGTCTGATTTACCATTACGCTTCTTCCGCCTATTCCGGCAGCGCCACCAGCACCTTGTATATGATGCTGGACAAGTATTTCCCGGATAAGAAGGAGTATCAGTCGTTCTTGTCGCATCTGCTGACCAACATCCCGAACATCGAAAGTGCGGACATTTTGTCGCGTTTGCAGGGCGTGGCCATGAAGATCAAGCGGCAGGAACCGAAAGCGACGGACTTCCGTGCCGAGGAATTGCTGTCGTATATCAAAAACAATGCGGAAATCAACGCTGAATATCAGGATTTTTTGGCGCATCATGGCCATCGTTGCATCAAAGAGGCGGAAATGAGGAACAAGCCGTGGCGGGAAAACGAGATTCCGCTGATGAACTATCTGCTGAGCATCATCCATTCGCCGATGAATTTGGCGCACGGCGACGAGAAGGTGGACTACCGGAAGGAGTTCTCGTTCGTCAAGAATCCGTTGTTGAAGGCGGCTTCCATCTCATACGCCAAAAAAGCCCGTCAGGCTGTGGTGGACCGCGAATACACGAAGTCGCGGTTGATAGAGATCATCGACCTGTTCAAGACGCAGTACGCCCGCTTGGCGGATATGCTGGTGGCGGCCCGACTGCTTTCGGACCCGGATTTGATCTACTTCCTGACTCATGAAGAGATCGGCCGGCTGATTAATGGCGACACTGCTCTTCTGCCCCTGTCCATCAGAAGGCGGAAAGCCCATGCCATCCAGGAAGAACTCTCGTTTGACGACATCTACATCGGCAAGCCGATGGCGGATGTGTTTGATGTGGAGCAGGCGGACGGCGTGATCAAGGGCGTTCCAGTGTCCAACGGGGAGTGTGAAGGCGTGGTGCACATCGTTCATTCTGTGGAGGATGCCAATCAATTGCAAAAAGGGGAGATCATGGTAGTGCGCTTCACAGACATCGGCTGGTCGCCCTATTATTCCATTGTCAACGGATTGATCACGGAGATAGGTTCGTCGTTGTCGCATGGCGCGGTGGTGGCGCGCGAATACGGTCTGCCCACCATCGTCAACGTGAAAGGCGCCACGAAGCTGCTGAAGAACGGCGACCGTATCAAGATGAACGCCAGCAAGGGGACGATTGTCATTTCTTGAAGGCTCTGATGGCCGACAATCCTTTTTCGAGGGTGTTGCGGAACGTCTTTTCGGGGGTGTTTGCTGCGATTCTCTTGCTCTTCTTGGGAAAATGGATTTTCTCTTTCGGCATAACACGCTGATAGCCATTTTCTTCCAATGCTTTCACTGTGCTTTCATAGCCGCGGAAAAACAGCTCCTCAATTCTTGAAAGGTCGTGGGCCATGCAGCCGTAGGTGTCAAGTTCGACGAAGAGGTCGGCCTGGGCGGCATCGGCGGTCACGTTGGAAACCATCATCATCATGAAAGAGCGATAAGCGATTGAAATAAGGTTGTTTTTAGGCTTTCCGGCTTCCAAATGGTTGAGATTGAGGGCGATGACCTTGTCGCATTTCTGCCGGATGGCCGACACGGGCAGGTTCTGGAACGTGCCGCCATCGACGTAGTGTGTCCCGTTGATGCACATCGGCTGGAAGATGACCGGGATGGAGCAGGAGGCCACCACGCGCGGGGCGATTTCCCCTTTGGTGAACACCCTGGACATTCCATGGTCCATGTCGGAAGCCACGATGAGGGTCGGTATGGGCAGATCCTCCAACCGGCTGTATGGCAGCAGGTCCCGGATCAAGGACAGCAGCGGCCGCGAGTCGAAAAGCCCCCCTTTCGGCAGACTTGGCGCGACGATGTCCTTGAAGAAATTCAGTCCCCGGAAGGTCTCGATCATCTGTTTCGGGGAGAGGCCCGCCGAGTAGAACACCGCCACGAGGGCGCCCACGCTGGTGCCCGACACGATGTCGGGTTTGATGCCGTATTCTTTCAACGCCTGAAGAGCGCCGCAGTGGGCCGCGCCCTTGGCACCGCCGCCGCTGAAGGCGATGCCCAACGGATATTTCTTTGTCGCCATGTTGTAAAATTTTGCCTGCAAAAGTACACTTTTCGATGGTTATTGCGATAATGTCAGAAACTGTAGCCGAGGCCGATGCCGAAGACCGATTTGAACTGCACGTGCTCTTTTTCGACACCTTCCTTGTCCTTTATCAAGATGCCGTTGTAGTATTTCAAGTTGGTGGACAATGTCACGTTCAGCACTTTAAGGAATTGATAGGAGATGAGGAAGTCCCATTCCACATCAAAATTGCCGAAACGGCGGTTTAAGTTCGAATATGGGTAATACATGTTGTAGGTTTCGCCGGGATGGGCCTGCTCATAGGCCTCTTTTATATCGAATCCCTTTCCTTGATAAGGGGTGTAAAGCCAAATCGAGGAACTGATTGTCAGATTTTTGTGCTTGTAATTGACGGTGCCCTTGAGGGAGAGGCCTAACTCGGCGCGACAACTGCGCCAATCGACAACGGGAATGCCATCGTCAGTCAGGATGACTTTGTAGGTGCCGTATTTGGCCTGCATCTCCCGACGGAAGTCCACATACTCTTCCGGAACAGGTTCTCCTGCCGCCTCCATGGCCGCCAAATACTCTTCGGTGTATTTCTGGTTGTCCGCATCGTTCACGTATGCCGTGATGAGGGCCCCCGCAAGCGGTGAGACATAGACCGAAAAGTCGCAACTGCCGACCGATTTCTTCCAGTCGATACCCAGTGACAATTCGGTGTTGGACGGTGAGAGCCATTTGGAGATCACCGGGTCATATTGTCCTTTTTTGTATTTGCGACCAATCGCATATTGGCTTTTGAAACTACCTGACGCAGTCAAGTACAAATTATCCTTGATTTTCCAGCCCAACTTGGTGTTGAACTTGATATCGTCGGATGTCTTCTTGAGTTGGTCGTCCTCCTGATCGACCCAAGTCAAGCCGAAATCGGTGTCAAAGTTGGTCTCCCAAGCAATGGCATTTTTTTGATATTGCAGCCGTAGTTTGGCGAAAGTCAGTGCGTTAGCGTTGTTGTTACCCCCTGCAGACCAAAAGATGAGGCTCGTGGCGCCAGCGTTCAAACCGATCACGCCGTCAAACTTCCATGCCTTTGTCGAGTCGGCTGCCTTTTCCGTGGTTTTGTCCGCTTGGGCGTAGGTTGCGGAAACAGTTAATACACTAAGAATCAATATAATGTAATAATGTTTCATACTTTCGTGATTTGGACGCAAATATACCGCTTTTTATTATTTGAACTTTGCAAAAAAAACTATTTCACCGCACAGCATCACAGTCGGGAAAATATTTTAACCTTGACATTCCAACGGCTAACCACTAACGGATATTCCCTCACTACCACCACAAACTTCACGTCACAGATTTCTCTGCTTGTGTGCGATGTAGGTGCCTAGGGCGATGTTGCGTGCCTCTGGCACGCGGAAGAGGGAATTGAAAAAATTATCGAACAATGTTTGGATATTAAAAAAAATGTATTTTTGCAACCGATAAAAAAGAGAGAACTATGAAGAAAAAAATTAAAACCAAAGAGGAGGCAAAGGCCTTTTTCCAAAAAATCATCGACGACAAAAACGCGATGATTGACTGCATTGAAAACGGAGGAGACATGAAAGCATTAATCAAAAACCGTGGAATTGAAATCGCTAAGCCATTATCCGTACAGTAAAAGCATTGATGGAGAATATCGTTTCGTGACCGACAAAGGGATCGAGTATCTCGCCTATTTCAACAGGGTTCCCATAGATTCTTGTGTGGTCTATAATTTTGTTTTTGCCAAAAGCACAGCCGGGCGTTATGGAATGGATCCAAGGATACGAAACACAATCCTCAATATCATTTCCGATTTTTGGGATGACTATGAAGAGGTCATCTTGTTCGTATGCGACTCATCCGACGGACGCTCTGAATGCAGGATGAGATTGTTCCATTATTGGTACAAAATTTTGAACAATGATAACAATATCACAAAAATAGATTACTCCGTGGAACAGATTAAAGCTGCCATTTTAGCCAAGAAGGACAACTGCCTGCTCAATTTGGCACAAAAAGAGATTCAAGAGCTGTTTGTTTTGATGCAAGGGGAATAAGATTCTCGATGTGACGAATAACTCCCGCAATGCACCCCCTTAAACCAACTGCGAGACGCAGTTGCCTCCACAAAAAAAGGACGCCCTTCCGAGCGCCCTTCATTCCTAATTCAAAATTCCTAATTAAATCTCCCACGTATCCCCATTATTCAGCAAATCGTCCACGCATTTGTACTTGCCGTTGGCCATCTGCTCTTCCATATGGTCTTCGTACAGCTGCGTGTAGGAGGTCTTCTTCACGTTGCGGATCACGCCGATGGTCACGGGGAGGTCGCCGCTCATGCGGGCCAGCATCATGTGGATGCCGGTGTCCTCGGTGGTCTCGTCGTGGATCATGATGTCGTCCATCGTGATGCCGTTCTCGCCGATATTTGAATGAAGTTTTTTCCTTTTTAGCGGTTGTTGCGTGCCTCTGGCACGCGGGCACACGCGCTACGTCCGCCACCCCACACTGCGGCTGGCGCCTTATGTGGGGTTATTAAGATGGCGTGCGTTCCGCACGCGGGGAATCCCCCGACTCGCTTATCCAAACTACACGCTAATGAGGTCCACACCAATGCTCGTGGATATTTTGGCGATGGTTCGCAAGGTGAAATTGTGCGTGCCACCCACCCAACGGGAGATTTCAGATTCACTCTTACCCATTCGTTTGGCAAATTCCTTGTGTGAAATGTGCTCCTTTTGGAGTGCGGCCTCTATTTTGTCCGCAATGGCAAACGACCAGTCCACCTCTTTCTTAACGTCAGGGGAGATGTCGTTCAAATACTCCTGAAGATTCAGTTTTGTACTCATATCGCAAAAGTTATATCTGTGATGCCTTATATTGTATTTTGAATACGGTGCAAAGATACTCTTTTTCCGAGATAATTCACATATAAGCTAATT